>CANISN010000026.1 GCA_947470165.1 Burkholderiaceae bacterium
AGTCGCTAATTGGATTTGTAGTAATGCTCACTTAGAAACTGCTTACCAATGGTTTTTACCAGGTGGAGATATTGTGGCGATGTTGCCATTGCCAAACAAACAAGTCTCTATGGTCTGGTCAACCTCTCCAGAAAATGCTGCAGAACTTTTAATGTTCGATCAGTCCGCCTGGAATGATATTTTTTCTTCAATTGCTAATGGCGCTTTAGCCGCCCAGCTTGGAGTGCTCACTCTCAATTCAAAACCTGCCGTATTTCCACTCAGAAGGATTCGTGCAAGTCGCTTTATTGGTCCAGATGAAAATCCTAAAGTAATCCTTATTGGAGATGCTGTTCACGTTATGCATCCCTTAGCAGGACAAGGTTTGAATTTGGGTTTGAGAGATGTAGCGACGCTACTCAATATTCTGAGTAAGAGAGAATCTTTCCGCTTGCTGAACGATAAAATATTATTGCGCCGCTACGAGCGTCAACGTCAAGGCGATACTAGCGCACTACTCTGGGTAACGGACAAACTAAAAAAACTATTTTCTGCAAGTAGTAGCACTGAAAAGCAATTACGTAATTGGGGCTTGGGTATGGTCAATCGTAGCCACTTTATTAAACGGCGCTTAATTGAACGCGCTCTTGGAGATATTGATCTTGAATAAACTTCTTTCTACTATTGCTTTATTTTGTTCACTCATTCTTTCGATTGAAATGGTCAATGCACAATCAGAGCAACAAATTAGATCTGAGCTGCAAAAGAAGATTGGCTCTAATACCAAAATTAAAAGTGTTTCTCTTTCACCCATTCCTGGCGTATATGAAGTACTGGTTGGTAACGATATTTTTTATACTGATGTCAATAGTAAATATTTGATTCAAGGGGAAATCATTGAAATTGCTACGGGGAAAAATATTACCGAGCAAAAGCAGGCAGACCTTAATCGTATTAAATGGTCTGAGCTCAATCCAGCTAATGCTTTGAAAGTAGTACGTGGCAATGGCAGTCGGCAGCTAGCTGTTTTCTCTGACCCTAATTGTGGCTACTGTAAACGTTTGGATAAATCCTTGCAGCAACTAGATAACGTTACTATCTTCACCTACCTGATTCCAATTCTCTCCCCAGACTCTACACAGAAATCTAAACAAATTTGGTGCTCTGCTGATTCACAAAAAACGTATATTGATTGGATGATCAATGGTGTTATACCGAGCGGAAAAAGTGACTGCACGACTCCACTAGACAAGAATATGGCCTTTGCCAAAACTTATGGCATTACAGGTACTCCCACCATTTTCTTTACTGATGGTAGTCGCTTTCCGGGCGCTGTTCAAATTTCTGACATTGAAAAGAAATTTAGTAGCCTGAAGTAATTATTAATGCTAAAGAACAAATTGAAAACCTCTGATCTACCTGCAATTCAATACACTATTTGGGCAGCTGATCTGCATAGCCACCGCTTCCATGTGAAGTTGCGCATCGAAAACCCACTCCCCAGCGGACAGATCCTACAAATGCCTGCATGGATTCCAGGTAGTTATTTGATACGGGACTTCAGCAAGCAAATCGAAGCCATTGAAGTCTTTACGCTCGAAAATCCTGATGAAGCTCTAGCACTAGAACGCATCGATAACGATCACTGGTGCTTACCAAAAGTAGTCGGTCCTGTTGAAATTCTGATAACAGTATATGCATTTGATTCATCTGTTCGTGCCGCCTATCTCGATACTGAACGTGCATTTATTAATCCGAGCAGTTTATGTTTGGCAGTTAAGGGCCAAGAGTCTTTACCATGCGCCCTGATTTTGATTCCTCCCAACGATGCTTCTACTGGCTACTGGACTGTTCAGACTGGACTGCAAGCAGTAAAACTAGATAAGCAGGGTTATGGATTTTATCTAGCTAAAAACTATGATGATTTACTCGACCATCCCATCGCCATGGGTGAGTTTCAGTTGGCGCATTGGAAATCTAACGGCGTATCACACAGCATGGCTATACAGGGTTGCATTCATGAAATTGATCTCAAGCGTTTAGCAACAGATCTTCAAGCAATTTGTACTTGCACGATTAATCTGTTTGAACCCAATACTAAACAAGCCCCTTTCCAAAATTATTTATTTTTAGTCAATGCAGTTTTATCTGGCTATGGTGGATTAGAGCATCGCAACAGTACAGCACTGCTTTGTAAACGCGATCAGATTCCTCAAGTTAATATCCCCCTAGATGAGTCCTCCTATCGTGAATTTTTAGGGCTCTGTAGTCATGAATACTTTCATGCTTGGTTAGTAAAGCGCATTCAGCCTAAAGCATTCCAACCCTATCAACTGAATCGCAGAAACCATACTCGCTTATTGTGGTTATTTGAGGGCTTTACGAGCTACTATGATGACTTGCAGTTATTACGCAGCAAATGCATTGACCTCAAAACCTACCTCAAGCTGGTTACTAATAATTGGAATAGCATTTTGCGCGGCCCGGGAAGGTTGAAGCAAAGTCTGGCGGATAGCTCTTTTGATGCTTGGACTAAATATTACCAAGCAGACGAAAATACACCCAATGCGGTTGTCAGTTATTACGGTAAAGGCGCATTGATCGCCCTAGGTTTAGATCTCAAGATTCGTACATACACAAGCAATTGTCAATCTTTGGATGATGTGATGCGCCTCATGTGGCAAACGCATGGGACTACGCTGGAAGGTATTTCTGAAGATGGCTTAGATGAGCTCATCTTAAAGCTGCTTGGTAAGAAATTTGTAGCGACCTGGAATGAGTTTAAGTCTCGCTATATTTTTGGTGTGGAAGATATTCCTATTCAAAAATGGTTACCGAACTCTATCGCTGTCAAACCCAAATCCCACACCAAGCTTGAACAAATCAAATTGCAATTAGGATTACGTCATAGTGACGTTAATGGTTGGTTAAAGGTAACACATGTTCTTGATGGCGGGGCGGCACAATTGGCAGGCCTAGCCACCGGAGATCTTCTTGCTAGCATCAATGGTGAACGCATTACCGCAGCTCGCTGGGATCAGATTTTGTCTGGCCTTATCTTGGGTCAAATGATTCAGATCACTTTTTATCGAAACGATTTAGAGCATGAGTGCATGACTGTTCTTAAAGACGATCAACTGCCAACCCAATACGTATTGACTCTAGCTGAGTGATGCATTCATTTTCTGTTGCCGATATTCCAGAAGACTGGCGCGGCTTACTTGGTGAGTATTTTGAGTCACCTGAGTGGCAAGTACTGCAGACGAATCTTAGGTCCGAACTCAATCAAGTTGATGAGAAAGTATGCCCTGAGCCCCAAAACTTTTTTAAGGCGCTGGCACTAACGCCACTAGCTAAAGTCAAAGTAGTGATCCTGGGGCAAGATCCGTATCACTCCCCAGGGCTTGCTCAGGGTCTGGCATTTTCGATTCCCGGCAATATTTCGACCAACTCCCGCGCATTTCCCAGCTCACTACGTAATATCAACAAAGCACTGGCACTAGAGGGCTTTGGCACCCTTCCCAATGGCGATCTCCAAAGCTGGGCTGAACAAGGTGTGCTCCTTCTGAATACGGCTCTTAGCGTTAAATTAGGTGAAGCTGCTAGCCATGCGAATCTTGGATGGAAACCCCTCGTTGATAGACTAATTAATGCTCTAGCCATACAAAAGCCTCATTTGGTTTGGATGTTGTGGGGTGGTCACGCTCAAACTAAGCTTTCGCTAATTGAGTCTGGAGCCAATCAATTGATTTTGCAGTCCTCCCACCCATCGGGTCTTGGGGTCTATAAAACGGATCGGCCATTTCTGGAGCCTGGAGGGAAAGTGAGTTGTGGGCACTTTGTGAAGGCAAATGAGTGGCTAGTGCGCCACCAAGAACTCCCTATTTGCTGGGTTGGCTAACGGGGTCATAGGGAATTGGACTTGATTTAATTAGGGGATTAATTCTTTAAGTTACATGTAACAAATAAATAAGTTAAAATGTTACATGTAACTTAAATAAAGAATTCTAAAATGTCTTCAAATGCCGCCCTTAGAGTCCAAAAACACCGGCTTGCCTTAAGAGGCGCAGGATTAAGGCCAATTCAAATATGGGTTCCCGACACTAAAGCCCCAGGATTTTTTGAAGAATGCCGCCGCCAGTCAGCGCTGGTAGCCACGGCCGATCAAGCCGATAAAGAATTAATGTCTTTCCTTGATGACTCATTGGCTGACTTGGATGAAGCATGAAACGTGGCAACGTAGTGACAGTTGCTATGCAGGGTGATTTTGGAAAACCTAGACCAGCTTTAATCCTTCAATCAGATGTATTTAGCGACATTCACGCAACAGTAACAATTGCCTTAATTTCAAGCAACCTTGTACAAGCTCCAATATTCCGACTTGATATTGAGCCTAATGAGGCCAGTGGACTAAGTAAACCATCCCAAATTCAAATCGACAAAGTTCAATCCGTACGAATTGAAAAGATTGGGTCAATTATTGGCGAGCTAAATGACGTGATGATGGTGCGAGTTAATAGAGCATTAGCGCTCTGGCTTGGCTTGGCCTAAAGAGACTTTCTAGAAACTGCGGCACATAAGCACCCAGCCAGACTAGATACAACAATAGCGCTCAGCCACTCCAACATCTGTCCCGACTGAAATAGGCCTAAGTATTGCCCCCCATAGGAGCTAGTTAGGGCAGCCACGAAGCCAATCAAAGCAGCCATGAGGAATTTCTTAATCTTAGGCTTAGATTGGCGTTTTCCTAGGTAAAAAACCAAAGTAAATACGCCTGTTAAGCCACCGATCACTAGAAAAGCCAAAAAGCCCATTGCTACCCCCATTGTTGCTGCCATCAAATCTATAATTACCATTATGAAGTTGTTGACACTCGGCATCAATCATCACACAGCGCCGGTCGCCATTCGGGAAAAGGTCGCCTTTGACCCTGAATTTCTTCAAGAAGCGTTACACGATCTTCGCCAACACTTGGTTGGCGCGAATCAGGCCGGCCTGCCCGAAGCCACCATTTTATCTACCTGCAACCGAACTGAACTCTATTGTGCCGCTAATGATGCAGACGCAGCTAGCCTCTTGCATGAAGCAACTTTTGACTGGTTAGCAAAAACTCAACAACTGGCTCCTAGCAGTTTAGAGCCGCATGTTTATTCACTACCGCAATCGGATGCCGTACGTCATGCCTTTAGGGTTGCTTGCGGATTAGATTCTATGGTGATTGGTGAAACCCAAATCTTGGGCCAGATGAAGGATGCGGTGCGGACTGCAAATGATGCAGGCGTCTTAGGCACTTATCTTAATCAACTGTTTCAAAAAACCTTTGCAGTTGCAAAAGAAGTTCGTGGGTCAACTGAAATTGGCGCCCATTCAATTTCAATGGCCGCTGCCTCTGTTCGACTAGCCGAGCGCATCTTTGAAACAGTTGCTGACCAGCGCGTATTATTTATTGGCGCTGGCGATATGATTACTTTATGCGCTACTCATTTCGTTGCGCGCAAACCAAAAGGTGTTGCGATCGCCAATCGTACAATTGAGCGTGGCCAAGAATTAGCAGACTCGATTTCTATTCAAGATATTGAGGCGGAGTCGTTCAAGTTATCTGAACTTCCCTCACGACTTCACGAATTTGACATCATAATTTCGAGCACAGCCTCATCCCTTCCCATTATCGGCCTAGGCATGGTCGAAAGCGCCCTAAAGCAACGTCGTCGTAAGCCAATAGTCATGATTGACTTAGCAGTGCCACGTGACTTTGAACCAGAGATTGCTCGTTTAAATGACATCTATCTTTATACAGTGGATGATATGGGCGCGATGATTCAAACAGGTACCTCTTTACGTCAAGCGGCAGTGAGTCAAGCTGAAGCGATTATTGAAGATCGTGTTGGTAATTTCATGCATTGGATGCAAGGTCGGAAGACCGTACCACTAATTCAGGATATTCAGCAGCAAGGTGAGCATCTCCGACAGCTTGAACTCGATCGTGCTATAAAACGATTAATGCGTGGTGATGACCCTCATGAAGTTCTGAATGCCATGGCACAAGGCTTAACCAATAAGTTCTTACATGGCTCATTGCATGCTTTACAACATTCTAATGGCGCTGAGCGTGACGCCTTGATTAAGTTGCTTCCTAAATTATTCGCCTCGCATTCCAAGCCAGAAGACAATTAAATGAAGCCCAGTATGCGGGCTAAGCTAGACCACCTAGATACGCGCTTAGCCGAACTCAACTCCTTATTGACTACCGAAGAATCTACTAAAGATATGGATAACTATCGGAAACTCACTCGTGAGCATTCTGATATCGCAACGGTAGTAGAGCAATTTGGCTTATATAAGCAAGCTGAGGCAGACGCACAAGCTGCAGAAGAAATGCGCAAAGATCCCGAGATGAAGGACTTTGCTGATGAAGAACAGAGGCAAGCTCAAGAGACTATGGAAGAGCTTGAAGCTGCCCTACAAAAACTATTGCTGCCAAAAGATATTAACGATGAACGTAATGTCTTTTTAGAAATTCGTGCGGGTACTGGCGGTGATGAAAGCGCGCTCTTTGCCAGCGATCTTCTCCGAATGTATATCCGCTTTGCCGAGCGCCAAGGCTGGAAAGTGGAAGTAGTTAACGCTGCCGAATCTGATCTTGGTGGTTACAAAGAAGTAGTACTCCGCCTGGTTGGTCAATCGGTTTACTCACGACTTAAATTTGAATCTGGTGGGCATCGCGTACAACGCGTTCCCCAAACCGAAACTCAGGGTCGTATTCATACCTCAGCTTGTACAGTAGCTGTCATGCCGGAAGCAGATGAGCTAGAGGCTGTCAAAATCAATCCCGCAGAATTGCGAATTGATACTTTTAGAGCCTCAGGTGCCGGTGGTCAGCACATTAATAAAACTGATTCTGCAGTACGTATTACCCACTTACCCACTGGCACAGTAGTTGAGTGTCAAGACGATCGAAGCCAACACCGCAATCGCGAGCAGGCAATGAAAGTTTTAGTGTCACGCATTATGGATGCGCGTGAACGGGAGAAGCACCAACTAGAAGCCAAAACCAGAAAGTCTTTGGTTGGCACTGGCGATCGTAGTGATCGCATTAGAACGTATAACTTTCCACAGGGACGTATTACCGATCACCGCATCAACCTGACGCTCTACAAAATCGATGCCATGATGGATGGTGATTTAGATGATCTTTGTAATGCGCTAGCATCCGAGCATCAAGCCGAACTCCTTGCAGCGCTGGGCGACAATTAATTTCGTCGGGATGATTGCGAACCAGTCTTTACGAGTTTTAATAAGCAACTGCATATTGCCAGGAAATGAAGCTCGCATCCTGCTGGCGTATGTTCTAGAGAAGCACTACCAACTGCCTCGTTCAGCCTTGCTATCTCGAGACGATATGGTCCTGAATGATGAAGCAAACACCGAGTGGGAAATCCTGGTATCTAGAAGAATCGTTGGGGAGCCTATTGCCTACATTTTAGGCAAGAAAGGGTTTCATAATATTGAGCTGCTAGTGGCGCCAGGAGTACTGATTCCCCGCCCTGAAACTGAATTGCTCGTAGATATTGCCCTTAGTGAGATCATTAAAGTCAACCGGCAGGCCAAGGTTCTAGATCTCGGAACGGGCTCTGGCGCTATTGCACTCGCTATCGCAAGTGAAACATCACTTGCTAGAGTTATTGCAACGGATCAATCAAGCGAAGCTCTAGTCATTGCAAAACAAAATGCTCAATTGCTCGATCTAACTACTCAAGTCGAATTTGCACTAGGCAACTGGTATGAGGCAATAGATCAGCAAACTCAGTTTGATGTCATTCTGAGTAATCCACCTTACATAGCCGGTCGAGACCCCCATCTCATCCAAGGGGACCTCAGATTTGAACCTTCATCTGCCCTTACTGATTACGCCAGTGGTCTAAGTTGCCTAGAGATCATTATTTCTGGGGCAAATAAATACCTAAAACCTGGTGGTCTGGTCGCTGTAGAGCATGGCTTTGACCAATCTGGAGCAGTACTACAACTGATGGGGCTTGCTGGACTGGAAGACATTCAGGCTCATCTTGATTTGGCTGGGCACTGGCGTGGAGCCTCTGGTCGAAAAGGGCTCTAAAGCCCAGCAAGGGAATTAACCCTTTTCCTCAGATAGCTTTAAAATTAACTATAGTCAGTTACGAATTAATATCGCTTTTTTAGAAAAATTTAGAAGGAAAATTATGGATACCCAAGCAAAAATTCAAGAAATCGTTTCTAGCCATCCCGTTGTATTATTTATGAAGGGGAATGCCCAGTTTCCGCAATGTGGCTTCTCTGGAAATGCAATCAATATTTTGCGGGCGAGTGGTGTTGAGACCCTTCATACTGTCAACGTTCTAGAAGACGAGGCAATCCGCCAGGGAATTAAGCAATTTGCTAACTGGCCAACGATTCCTCAGCTCTACATCAATGGTGAGTTCATAGGTGGCTCAGACATCATGACAGAAATGTTCGAAAGCGGTGAACTTAAAAAGCTTGTACAAGCCTAATTACGCAAAGTCTGCATAGCCTATATTTGTGACTTTTGACTTAAGCTCTCTGCTTCTTTTTGGCCTGCCATTGGGTTTATGTGCAGGCCTTTTTGTTTACGCCCTGAACTTACGTTCCGCACTAAATAGCCTAGAGCAACAAAATCTAACGCATGCTGATTTAACTATTCATCTTCGTAATGAGCGGGATTTAGCGTTGCAAAACGCCATTCGACTTGAGGCGGCATTAGATTCAGAACGCAAACAAGGTCTCGGCAGAATTGAATCACTAAATGAGGCCAAAGAAGCCTTGACTAGTCAGTTTAAAAATCTCGCCAATGAAATTCTGGAAGATAAGTCAAAGCGTTTTACGGAACAGAATGTCGCGAATCTGGATGCTTTGCTCAAGCCCCTACAAACTAAACTCACGGAATTTAAGGAACAGGTTAATACTTCATACGGCAATGAAGCACGTGAGCGATTTGCCCTCAAGAACGAAATCGAGAGACTAGCTAATCTTAATTTGCGTATGTCAGATGAAACGCGCTCCCTCACTCAAGCACTCAAGGGTGATTCCAAGGTCCAAGGTAATTGGGGTGAGCTCGTTCTGGAATCTATTCTCGAGTCCTCAGGCCTTCGCAAAGGTGAAGAATACCTAGTACAAGATAGTCATACCCAAAATGACGGCTCACGTCTTCAGCCCGACGTTGTAGTCAAGCTACCCGAAGGCAGAAGCCTAGTGGTTGATAGTAAGGTTTCTATTACGGCTTACTCTCGTCATGCGGAGGCCTCTGATCCTTTAATCGCCGAACAAGAACTAGCCGCTCATATCCAATCACTGCGTCAGCATATTCAAGGGCTCTCTAGCAAAAACTACAGCTCTTTATATGGCATTGGCTCAGTTGATTTTGTATTGATGTTTGTTCCGATTGAGCCGGCCTTTTTGTTGGCACTGAAAACAGCACCAAACCTCTATCAAGAAGCACTTTCCAAGAATATTGTGCTGGTCTGCCCAAGCACATTAATGGCCACTTTAAGAACTGTTGCGCATCTATGGCGTCAGGATCATCAGAATCGCAATGCGCTAGAGATAGCGAAGCAATGCGGCGCACTTTACGATAAGTTTGTTGGTTTTGTAGATGACCTTGAAAAGCTAGGGCAACGCCTAGATCAGGCTCAAACAAGTTATCACGATGCCTTTAGTAAGCTGAAATCAGGTAAAGGCAATCTCATTCGCACGGCAGAAAAAGTGCGTGAGCTTGGAGTTAAGCCGAGTAAAAGTTTACCGACACCTCTGATTGAATCGTCTACAGATCCAGAATAAAAATTGACTGACATCAGCTCATCAAAAATCCAAGCTTCACCACATTCCTATAGAAAGGTTGCCATTGCAGCCTGTTTTGGAACTTTTTTAGAGTGGTATGACTTTCTTACTTTTGCCACGCTGGCAGTAGTTTTTGCACCTCTCTTCTTTCCTTCTAGCGATCCCAGTACAGGCTTATTAGCCAGCCTTGCAACCTTTGGTGTTGGTATGGTGGTACGCCCCGTTGGCGCGGCAATTTTCGGTAGTATTGGGGATCGCATAGGTCGACGGCCGGTTTTTATGATCACTATTACACTGATGGGTATCGCTACCTTTTGCGTTGGCTTTTTGCCAACCTATGCCCAAGTCGGTATATGGGCACCTATCCTGCTCGTTATCCTAAGGCTCTTGCAGGGCCTCTCAGCAGGCGGTGAAATAGGTGGTAGCGCTGTCTACCTTACAGAGCATGCGGGCGACTCTTATCGTGGCTTTAAGACCAGCTTCCTGCAGCTGATGGGTCCCTTAGGCATCTTGATCTCAACCCTACAGATTGCGCTACTTCAGAGCTATCTCACTCCAGAAGAATTTCTATCTTGGGGCTGGCGAGTACCATTTTGGATTTCACTTATTCTGCTACTGATCGCATTCAAAGCTAGGATGGCCTTAGAAGAAACGCCGATCTATTTGCAATTAAGCAAAACAGAGACTCAATCAAAGAGCCCATTACGAGAAAACCTCAAGGATCCTGAAACCAGAAAGAGAATGTTTCTTCTTTTCTTCTGCATCTCTGCTGGTGGTGCAGTTTTATTTTTCTGCGTGCAGGTTTATACCCCAATATTTCTCAAGACATCAGTAAAGCTACCATCTCAATTAGTAGATCAATTAAGCGTATACGCCACTCTCGCTTTGCTGCCACTGACGATATTTGCAGGATGGCTATCTGACAAGGTCGGCAGAAAACCTGTAGTGGTCAGTGGTCTTATTTTAGGTGCGGCGCTCATATTGCCAGCATTTCATCTTCTGCAAAACAACAGCGACTCAACAGTATTCATCGCGTTGATCCTGATTTGCTTATCAGCAATCCTAGCGCTAGTAGTGGGCCCACAAACCGCACTTCTTGCAGAGCTCTTTCCAGCAAAGACTAGAAATAGTGCAGCAACACTACCGCACAACCTTGCAGCGGGATGGATTGGGGGGCTTCTTCCCTTAATCGTCACTTGGCTCAACCAGCAATGGGCAAGTAATGTTGTGGGTCTTTGGTATCCGACCATTTTCTTGGCCAGTGGTGCAGTAGTGGCGATACTATATTTGCCAGAAACTAGAAAAGCGAACCTACTAAATTAGAGGCAATGTAACAGCATGTTTAAATGCACTCTATGAAAAAGAAAAAACCTAAATTCGTGACGAATTTAGGTTTTGAATTTTGGTGCCCCTTGTCCGACTCGAACAGACCACCTACTGATTACAAATCAGTTGCTCTACCAGATGAGCTAAAGGGGCAACGGATAATATTCTAACCTATTTCACAATCGTTAAGGAAGGTCTACTGGCTTTTAGTTTTTCGTCATCCGCTGGATTTTTTTCTTTAGGCTTATTGGTCTTGCCCGCATCAAAAGGGAAGGACATTCCCTGGCCGTTTTCTCGAGCATAGATTGCCAAAACATGGCTTACAGGCACCATAATTTTCCTAGGGATTCCACCAAATCTAGCCTGAAAACTAATCCAGTCATTGTCTAAATTGAGCTGGTGGCAAGCCTCTATTGAGAGATTGAGAACAATTTCATCATTCTTAACAAACTCCATCGGCACCTCAACACTGTCATCCACAAAGACCGCCATGAATGGCGTAAAACCAAAATCCGTGCACCACTGATGGAGAGCACGGATTAGGTATGGTTTATTGCTTGGAATATCAGACACGCTTATCTTGCCAGCCTGAGTAATGAGCCGCTTAGCGACGCATTACCTTTTCTGATGGTGTCAATGCCTCAATATATGCAGGTCTACTGAAAATACGCTCTGCGTATTTCAAGAGAGGGGCTGCATTACGCGAAAGATCAATACCATAGTGCTCCAAACGCCACAATAAAGGAGCAATCGCTACATCAAGCATAGAAAACTCTTCGCCCAACATGTATTTGTTCTTCACAAAAATAGGCGCCAGCTGAGTTAAACGGTCACGAATAGCTAAACGCGCTTTTTCATGATTCTTCTCTGCAGTTTTACCTTTTTCATTTTCCAAAGCAGCTACGTGAACAAAGAGCTCTTTCTCAAAATTAAAGAGGAAGAGGCGTGCACGTGCTCGTGCAACCGGATCAGGCGGCATTAATTGTGGATGAGGAAAACGCTCATCAATATATTCATTGATGATGTTTGACTCATACAAAATCAAATCGCGCTCAACTAAAATGGGAACTTGGCCGTAAGGATTCATTACCGAGATATCTTCTGGCTTGTTAAACAAGTCGACATCACGGATCTCAAAGTCCATGCCTTTTTCAAAAAGCACCAAACGGCAGCGTTGCGAGAATGGGCAGTTAGTGCCCGAGTACAACACCATCATAAATTTATTTCCTTAAATATCTACTTCAATACAACAAACGCTCAACAATCTGCGGCTTTAAATCGATTTACAAATTAGCTTAGTGGACGTTCTTCCAGTAAGCCTTATTCAAGCGCCACGCTAACAGGGTGAAGATCGCCAAGAAGAGGAGCACTACAACACCAAGACGCTTACGCTCAAGTTGAACAGGCTCGGCCATCCAGGACATAAAGGCAACCAAGTCAGCAATATTGTCGTCATACTCTTGTGACTTCATTGTTCCAGGTGTTAATTGCTCAAAACCAACAAATTTTTTCTCTACGCGGCTTGCATCGTGTGGATCTTTTCGCTCTTCAAACTTGGCAGCACGCTCGCCTTGTAGTTGCCATAAAACATGTGGCATACCCACGTTTGGATAAACTAAGTTATTCCAACCGGTTTGAGTAGTGTCATCCTTGTAAAAAGTCCGGAAGTAGGTGTATAGCCAGTCGGTTCCGCGTGCACGTGCCTCAACAGATAAAGCTGGTGGTGTTTTACCAAAGTACGCCTTACCTTCTTTAGGCGACATCGAGATTGTCATTAGATCGCCGACCTTAGCATCCGTCAAAATCAAATTAT
>CANISN010000027.1 GCA_947470165.1 Burkholderiaceae bacterium
TAAATGACACCATTGTTGCTTGGGGTATGAATGGTGAAATGTTGAGACCAGAAAATGGCTTTCCTTTACGCTTGGTCGTACCAGGGGTTCAGGGTGTGAGCTGGGTGAAATGGCTCCGTCGTCTAGAGGTAGGTGATATGCCTTGGAATTCAAAAGATGAGGCCGTTCATTACATTGAACTCATGCCAAATGGCGATCATCGACAATACGCCTCCATCCAAGAATGCAAATCCGTCATTACAACCCCATCAGGCGGTCAGCAGCTTTTAGATAAGGGCTTTTATAACGTGAGTGGCATGGCCTGGTCAGGCCGTGGAAAAGTTAAGCGTGTAGATGTTTCTTTTGATGGCGGTAACAACTGGCGTACAGCGCGTCTTGAAACACCTATTCTGACAAAGTCGATTACCCGCTTCAATATTGACTGGGTATGGGATGGCTCGCCAGCGATTATGCAATCGAGAGCTATGGACGATACTGGCTATATTCAACCCTCTATTAAGGCGCTCCGCAATGTTCGTGGTACCCGATCCATTTATCACAACAATGCAATTCAATCCTGGAAATTGGATTTAAACGGTGAGGTGAGCAATGTTCAAGTTGGATAAATTTAGTGTCCGCTTAAGTGTTGCATTGTTATTTGCCTGCAATGTTCAGTTGATTTATGCGCAGTCAAACTCTGCTAAATACCCTGGCATTGGGAGAACGGCTACAGCTGCAGAAGTTGCCGCTTGGGATATTGATGTACGTCCAGACTTTAAGGGTCTTCCAAAAGGATCTGGTTCAGTAGCTAAGGGACAAGATATTTGGGAGGCAAAGTGCGCAAATTGTCATGGCACCTTCGGAGAGTCAAATGAAATTTTTACCCCCATCGCTGGCGGAACCACGAATGATGACATAAAGAGTGGACGAGTAGCATCCCTAAAGGATACGAAACAGCCACAAAGAACTACTTTGATGAAGGTTCCTACCGTATCTACCTTGTGGGATTACATCTATCGAGCGATGCCATGGAACGCCCCAAGGTCCTTAACGCCTGATGATACCTATGCCTTGGTAGCCTTCATTTTGAGTCTTGGTGAAATCGTCCCAGATAACTATGTTCTGAGCGATAAAAATATTGCCGATGTCAAAATGCCTAACCGTAACGGCATGACGACAAAGCATGGCTTCTGGAGTGTGACTGGTAAGCCTGATGTCAATGGCAATGCCTGTATGAATAACTGCGTTTCGTTTGTACAGATTGGTTCTACCTTGCCGGACTTTGCACGTAATGCCCATGAGAATATTGAAGAGCAAAATCGCTTGTATGGCCCATATCGTGGCGCTGATACTACTAAGCCACCTATTAAGCAATTACCTGGCTCTGCTGGGGTTGGTTTAGCTCATGCTGCCGATACGCATTCTTCAGCCGCAAAGGGTCCTGCAGCACTATTTAAGAATGAAAACTGTTCAGCTTGTCACGCCCCAAATGCAAAGCTAGTGGGGCCCTCTATATCTGATGTTGCCAAAAAATATGAGGGTCAAAGCGAATCCCTGGATAAGCTCATGGCCAAGGTTAAAGTGGGTGGCGCTGGTGTTTGGGGCCCAATCCCTATGCCAGCGCAGGCTCAGCTTTCTGATGAAGATCGCAAGACTTTGGTGGTTTGGATGCTATCGGGTGGTAAATAAGGGGTGAATTCAGTAGTAAATTAACGGTTTTAATGCAAAATAGTCTATAAGTTAACAAAAGCAAAGATTAATAAAGGAGTTTTTATGAATGATCAACGTCGCAGTCTATTGAAGTACTCAGCAGTATTTGGTCTGATGGCCTCAACTGGACTTATCAGCTTAGCGCAGGCGCAAGAGTGGAATAAGGCGGCATTCGAAGGCAAGAGCTTGGATGACGTATTTAAAATCCTTAGCTCGGGTAGCCCAGAAAAATCGGCTGCTGTGACTTTGAATGCCCCAGATATTGCTGAAAATGGTGCAGTGGTTCCAGTCGGTATTTCGACCACATTAAAAGCAGAGCAAATGGCTATTTTGGTTGAAAAAAATCCAAGTGCATTGGCTGCACAATTTTTCATCCCTGCAGGTACAGACTCTTTTGTAACTACTCGTATCAAGATGGGTCAAACATCCAATGTTTATGCTTTGGTAAAGGCTGATGGCAAATGGAATATGAGTGTTAAAGAGGTCAAGGTAACGCTGGGTGGTTGCGGCGGTTAATGTCTTAGCAAGTTAGTAGACAAAATTCATTTATATAGAATAAAAGAGGAACAAAATGGCTGATCCAATGCGCGTAAGAGCTGCTGAAAATGGCGGTACTGTAGACGTAAAAATTTTGATGAAACACGATATGGAATCAGGGCAGCGTAAAGACGCAGCTGGCAAAACTATTCCTCAGTGGTTTATCAGCACTATTAATGTGAAAGCCAACGGCAAAGATGTATTTAATGGTCAATTTGGTCCAGCGGTTTCTAAAGACCCATTTTTGAACTTTAAGTACAAAGGCGCTAAGGGTGACAAGATTACAGTCACCTGGATTGATAACAAGGCTGACAAGCGTACCGACGAAGCTACCGTTTCTTAATTTGCTTTTTGCTTTAATAATTTTTCACCGCCTCCGTGGTTTTGAAAGGGTAGGAAATGCAGCGTAAATTGACCTTAGGGTTAGCTACTGGCTTAGTGGTAACTTTATTAACAATGACATCCTCAGTCTTTGCACAAAAAAGTGCTACAGACGATATAGCTAAATATCGCGAGATGATCGCTGATGGCAACCCATCAGAACTTTATGAGGCTGCTGGTGAAGACTTATGGAAAAAACCAGCTGGGCCGAAAAATGCCACCCTTGAAAAGTGCGATTTAGGACTTGGTGCCGGCGTTGTTAAAGGAGCCGCAGCACAATTGCCGCGCTACTTTAAGGATACCAACAAGGTGCAGGATCTAGAGTCTCGCTTGATGACTTGTATGCAGGTCTTACAAGGCCGTGATCCACAAGAAATGATTGACGCAGTATTTCAGAAGGGCCCTAAGAAGGATATGGAGGCAATTGTTGCTTATGTTGTGACCCTATCTAAAGGTGACAAGATTAAAGTGAGCACAGCGCATCCAAAAGAAAAAGAGATGTATGACTTAGGTAAACGTGCTTTTTTCTTTCAAGGTGGTCCAATGGATTTCTCATGCGCATCTTGCCATGCTGAAAATGGTAAGCGCATTCGCCTTCAGGATTTGCCAAATATTACTGAGCAAAAGGGTGCCGCGATGGGTTGGGGCTATTGGCCAGCTTATCGCGTATCCAGTGGTCAATTTTGGACAATGCAACAACGTTTGAATGATTGCTACCGTCAACAGCGTTTTCCATTCCCGATTTATGGCTCAGACGTGACAATTGCCTTATCAATGTATATGGCCAAGACCGCTAATGGCGGCACTGTTGAAACGCCTGGATTAAAGCGCTAATTAGATAAGAGACCATGATCATGAAAAAAACTAACATCAAAAAGCTCTTAGCTATTACTGGATTCATCCTTACTTCAAGTCTGATCCACAACGCTGCAGTTGCCCAGCAAAAGAATGATCCTAAGTTCAATAAGATGATTCAAGATAGTTTTAGAGCTGAAGGCATTGCTGGCCTTGACCGTATTGATCAAGATGCGACACAGAAATTCTGTTCCGATACCCAATTTGCTAATAGCAAAAAAGGTGAGGCTATGAGGGTGAAGATCCAAAAAATCAATATGGATACGATTAAGCAACCCTCTGATGGTAACTATATTGGCGACTGGAAGGCCGGTGAACGTATTGCTCAAAGTGGTCGTGGTGCCACCTGGACCGATAAAGCAGATGCCGCTGTTGGAGGTGGTTGTTATAACTGTCATGCAATCGACCCCAAAGAAATTTCTCATGGGAATATTGGCCCATCCTTATCTGGATATGGAAAACTTCGAGGTTATTCGCAAGAAATTATTACTTACACATGGAACCGCATTAATAATTCCAAGGCATATAACGCCTGCAGCAATATGCCTCGATTTGGACACTTTAAACTCTTAAACGAAAAGCAAATGCAAGATGTGATGGCATTGCTGCTTGATCCAGAGTCGCCTGTAAATAAATAACGTATTTAAAAGCAGGCCGAAAGGCCTGTTTTCTTAAGAGGATTAATAATGTCTTTAAATCGCCGTGAGTTTTTGCAAGCTTTAGCTATCGCGTCTGCTGGCGGAATGAGTTTGCAATCGAATTTAGCTGGTGCACAAACTACAGCCAAAAAATTCTACGACCTACCAAAATTTGGCAATGTCCATTTTCTGCATTTCACAGATTGTCATGCTCAACTTTTACCGATCTATTTCCGTGAACCCAATGTTAATTTAGGGATCAGCGGGCAGGAAGGTAAGACACCCCATTTGGTAGGCGAATACTTTCTCAAGGCCAATGGTATTGCTAGGGGTACACGAGATGCCCATGCCTTTACCTACTTAGATTACGTAGCGGCTGCGCAAAATTACGGCAAGATGGGTGGCTTTGCCCATATGGCTACTCTAATCAAGCAGATTAAAGCAAGCCGTCCCGGCGCATTGTTATTGGATGGTGGCGATACTTGGCAGGGCTCAGGTACGGCGCTCTGGACTAATGGCCAGGACATGGTTGAAGCAGCTTTGTTATTAGGCGTTGATGTCATGACACCTCACTGGGAGATGACTCTAGGTGAGAAGCGTGTCATGGAAATCGTCAATGGTGATTTCAAGGGCAAAGTGTCTTTCATTGCTCAAAATATTAAGACAGCTGATTTTGGTGACTCTGTATTTAACCCTTACGTAATGAAGGTGCAGAACGGCATTCAGGTAGCTATCATTGGTCAAGCATTTCCGTATACACCGATTGCTAATCCGCGTTACTTTACCCCCGACTGGACTTTTGGTATTCAAGAAGAAAATTTACAAAAGACCATCAATGAAGTGAAGTCAAAGGGAGCAAAGGTTGTGGTCTTGCTTTCACACAACGGAATGGATGTGGACTTGAAGATGGCCTCACGTGTCACTGGTCTTGATGCAATTATGGGTGGTCACACACACGATGGGGTGCCGACTCCAGTGAAAGTTAAAAATTCAGGTGGGGTGACCTTGGTAACTAATGCTGGTTCAAACAGCAAGTTTTTAGGTGTGCTTGATTTTGATGTGAAGGGTGGCAAGCCAGTTGATTTTCGTTATAAGCTCTTTCCAATCTTCTCGAATATGATCCCAGCAGATCCTGCCATGAATAAGCTGATTACTAAAGTGAGAGCTCCTTACGAAACTAAGCTCAATGAAAAGCTAGCTACTACTGATGGTCTCTTATATCGTCGCGGTAACTTCAACGGTAGTTTTGATCAATTAATATTGGATGGACTAATGGCGCAGAAGAATGCAGAAATTGCATTCTCTCCAGGGTTCCGTTGGGGTACAAGTTTATTGCCAGGGCAAGCCATCACACGTGAAAACTTGCTAGATCAAACTGCTATTACCTATCCCTTTACAACAGTCACCAATATGACTGGCGAAACAATTAAAACCATCCTTGAAGATGTTGCCGACAACTTGTTTAATCCTGATCCCTATTACCAACAGGGTGGTGATATGGTGCGTGTAGGTGGTATGCAATATACGATCGATCCAGTTGCATCGGTAGGCAAGCGCATTAGCGATATGCGCTTAAATGGCAAGGACATTGATCCAAGTAAAACTTATAAAGTAGCAGGCTGGGCCCCAGTAAGCGAAGATGCTAAGAACGCAGGTGGTGAACCTATCTGGGATGTCATGGAAAGACACTTACGTGATGTGAAGGTTGTCAAAGCAGTTAAGCTAAACGAGCCAATTATCAAAGGCGTCAAAAATAATCCTGGGATGGTTTCATTATGAAAAAAATCGCACTTGACATCTCATCTGCTCTATTAATTGCTCTCGCGTCTCTTGTAACTCCTGCTATTGCTGCTGGACCTACAGAAGTGGTGTATCACATTGATGATGCTGAATCTCAGGGAATTAAAGGTTTACGTAATATTCGTAACCATCTAGATGTCGCACCTCAAACCAAGATTATTGTAGTTACGCACGCTAATGGTGTAGATATCATGATGGAAGGCGCCAAGGATAAAAAGAATGGGATTGAATACGCACCCCTTGTTGGCGCATTGAAGTCTCGTGGCGTACGTTTTGAGGTTTGTGAAATTACCTTGAAAAATCGTAATCTCAAGAAAGATCAATTCACACTCGATACTGACTTCACACCTTCGGGAGTTGTCAGGGTTGCTGATCTCCAACACCAAAATCGCTTTGCTTATATCAAGCCTTAAATAATGGCTCAGAGAAAGATTGAAATGCGCGGTAGTTTTCTGCGCCTTCTTTTTTTTGGTTTTCTCACTCAACTTATCTTTATAGCAATAGCCTATGCCGGGGATGATCTCCCTTTAAAGCCCATTCAAGTTGCGCCCCATACGTATTTTGTTCGAGGCTTACCTGAGCTAGGTAGCAGTCGAAACCAGAATTTTATTTCTAATGCTGGCTTTGTGATTACCCCGAAGGGAGTTGTCGTTATTGATGCATTGGGTTCTCCAGTGCTTGCCAAGACACTCATCAGCGAAATCAAAAAACTGACTTCTCAAAAAGTAGTTGCTGTTATCGTCACCCACTATCATGCTGACCATATTTATGGACTCCAGGAATTTAAAAAAATCGGCGCTAAGATTTATGCCCAGAATCAGGGGATAAGCTATCTGTCATCTGAACCTGCAAAACAGCGATTAATAGCATCACGTATTGACTTTGCCCCCTGGATTAATGCCGAGACTAAGTTAATTGGCGCCGATGTTTGGATAGATCAAAGTTACAGTCTGACTGTAGGTGGCGTAGATTTTAAAATCAGCCGCGTAGGACCAGCCCATGCGCCTGAGGATTTGATGATTGATGTTCCCTCGGAAGGGGTGCTGTTTGCTGGTGATTTAGTATTCCGAGGTCGGATACCCTTTGTTGGAAATGCTGATAGCAAGGGTTGGCTCTCAGCTTTAGATCAGATTGGACGCATTAATCCAAAAATTGTCATTCCCGGGCATGGTAATTACTCTATTAATCCCGTAGAAGACATTCGTTTTACACGTGACTATTTGAAGTATTTAAGAGAGGCTATGACTACTGCTGCGATCAATATGGATCCTTTTGAGGAGGCTTACCAGCAGGCAGATTGGTCAGAATATGAAGGAATGCCTTTATTTAGGGCCGCTAATCGTATGAATGCCTATAACGTTTATCTCTCAATTCAGTCAGAATAAGGCGGATTTCTCATCTGGGCTTTAAAATAGTCGTTTACTTGGCTAGATGACTGATTTCAAATGAAATTCACACTATTAAAGCTTGTCCTGACCCTCATTACGCTATTTGGCGTGCATTTATCTGTATATGCCGCGCCGGATTTTGCTCATGGTAAAAAAATTGATCAAGAAAAATGCTACGCATGCCATGCCAAGAAAACAGGTTTTGGTAACGGTGACATGATCTATACCCGGTCAGATAGGAAGGCAACAGACCTCAATAAATTGAAGTCGATGGTGGCTAGATGCAATACCGAATTGCGTCTTGATCTATTTCCAGAAGATGAGGCAGATGTAGTGGCCTTTCTCAACAAGCAGTTTTACAAATTTAAATAAATATTACCTAGAGAGTTTCAGGCATGGATGCAGTAGATATTTCTTCACTTGGCAGGACTGTTTTATTAGCCACAGTTGCAATCACATTTTTGCTCGGCGCCGCAATGCAAAAGACGGGTTTTTGCAGTATGGGTGCAGTTTCAGATATTTTTATTATGTCTAGTTGGGATAGATTGAAGCAGTGGTTTCTTGCTATTGGTGTAGCCATTATTGGATTTGCCTTGATGTCTTACGCTGGGCTCATTGATCCACTCAAAAGTATGTACACCGGTAGTCGATTTTTATGGCTATCTACCTTAGTAGGAAGTACGCTCTTTGGCATAGGCATGGTACTTGCGTCGGGTTGCGGCAGTAAGACGCTGGTTCGTATTGGTGGCGGCAATCTCAAGTCCATCATTGTGTTTATGGTTCTCGGGCTTTCTGCTTATATGAGTATGAGAGGATTCCTTGGGGTCATTCGAGTCAATACGCTAGATTCCGTATTCATTGCCCTCAATACTCCGCAAGACTTGCCCAGTATTCTGAGTCCGCTTACTGGTATTGCTCGTAATCAACTGCATCTTGCATTGGGTTTGTTAGTAGGCTTTGCCTTTATTGCTTATGCACTGGCTAATAAAGTATTTTGGACTGCCGAAAATCTATTCGCTGGCATTCTCGTTGGTCTTGCTATTTGTGCTATCTGGTGGGTCTCAGGAAGTTTGGGCTACGTGGCTGAAGATCCCAATACTTTAGAAGAGGTCTTTCTGTTAACCAATTCGGGGAGAATGGAAAGCCTTTCTTTTGTTGCTCCTTATGCCTACTCATTAGACTGGCTAATGATGTACAGCGATACATCTAAGGTGATAACTGTTGGTATTGCTGCAGTCATTGGAATGATCTCTGGTTCTGCATGTATAGCCTTGCTCACCAAAACCTTCCGTTGGGAAAGTTTTCGCAATGCGGAGGACACCGCTAATCACTTAGTTGGTGCAGCTTTAATGGGCTTTGGTGGGGTAACAGCACTCGGCTGTACTGTCGGCCAAGGCTTGAGCGGAATCTCTACATTAGCGATTGGATCACTCCTTGCTTTGCCTGGATTTATCTTTGGTGCGTACTTGGGTTTGCGCTATTTACAGGTCCGCCTCGCTCCTAACCCCTGCACTTAACACTTAAAATAGATCGAATATATGCAGATAGATTGGTTGGCTTTCACCCCTGTTCCAGCCTTGCTTGGCGGCATCATGTTAGGCATAGCCGCCACCTTATACATTCTCTTGCACGGCCGTATTCTGGGAATCAGCGGGATTATTTCTGGGTTACTTTCTCCAAAGTCTGGTGATGTGAATTGGCGCTTAATTCTCGTACTTGGAATTATGAGTGCGCCATTCTGGGCAGCATTATTATTTGACATCCACACAAAATCCGTCATTGATGCAGATTGGCCAGCCATCGTAATTGCTGGCTTGCTAGTAGGATTTGGTGCGAACTATGGTTCTGGCTGCACCAGCGGTCATGGTATTTGCGGCTTATCTCGACTCTCTCCCAGATCTTTAATTGCCACCTTAACTTTTATGGGCGCTGGCTTCTTGATGGTATTTGTCATTCGTCATGTGTTGGGTCTATAAATTATGAGAAGACATTTCAATTTATATAGCCAGTATTTTATTGGTGTACTTTTTGGTTTAGGCCTCATTATTTCTGGGATGAGTAATCCTCAAAAAATTCTTAATTTTCTTGATATCACTGGGAATTGGGACCCATCCTTAATTTTTGTGATGGGCGGCGCAGTCATTGTTGGGTTGGCAGGCTTTTATTTAGCCTCAAAACAGACCAAAGGCTTTTTTGGTAGCGCTCTCCATATTCCCAACAGAAAAGATATTTCGAGACCGTTGGTGATAGGTAGCCTCATCTTTGGCGCTGGCTGGGGTATTGCAGGATTCTGTCCTGGGCCGGCAATTGTTGCTCTTGGAGCAGGGCATATGAAGGCGCTGGTCTTTGTCCTAGCAATGCTTGCCGGCATGGCTTTTTGCAACCGCTTCTTTACAGGCCATAAGCAGCAAGTCTGATTTAGAATTGAAGTAATTTTTTAAATTCCTATTATTTTTTGAGGTTTAGATGAGCCTTCCCATTTCTTGCCATTCCAATCAATTTGGCACACTTGGTCAAATTGACCCTAGCCATTTGGCTGAGATTGCAAAACAAGGTTACAAGAGCGTAATTAATAACCGCCCTGACTTCGAGGCTGGTCCTGACCAACCAATCAATGCAGAAATTCAGGCGCAAGCAGAAGCTCTTGGTTTGAACTATGCCTTTCTACCTGTTATCCCTGGTGCATTTACGCAAGAGCAAGTAGAGGAGATGGCTCGCTTATTAAAAACGATGCCGGGCCCCATCTTGGCATTTTGTCGTTCAGGTGCGCGTTCTACTACTTTGTATCAAATGGCTCTGCAAGTTCCTTAAATTTTTTTGGCAATTCTGATGCGTATTGAGATCCCCGCTGAGAAAAAGTTTGTTCATGAGATGAATATGCCCATTCGATGGGGTGATATGGACGCGTATGGTCATGTCAATAACACGGTGTACTTTCGTTACATGGAGCAGGCTAGGGTAGAGTGGATTACTTCGCTTGGATATAGTGTTTCACCTGGAGCGGAATCGATGCTCATGATCAATGGTTTTTGTAACTTTCATCAACAGCTAAGCTATCCAGGCGAGTTAATTCTGAAGACGTATATCGGCAATATTGGCCGATCAAGCTTAGATGTTTATACAACGATGGCCCTAACTACTGAGCCAGAGCTGATGGCTGCTATTGGTGGCGCTACGATGGTGTGGGTGGATCTCAAGTCTGGTAAATCTGCTCCATGGCCTGATCATGTCCTTAGTAAGTTGCACTAGGATTTTGCTTGCAAGTTAGCAATCCTCATATTCTCAACATTGAGAAGTTATCCACCTCTCTTCATGAATTTGATGCCATTATTGACGTTCGCTCTCCTGCGGAATTCGCCTTAGACCATATCCCTGGCGCCATTAATCTTCCCGCTCTCAATAACGAAGAGCGTATTGAGATTGGCACACTATACAAACAAGTGTCTCCATTCGCAGCTAAGAAATTGGGTGCCGCTTTTGTTTCTCGCAATATTTCTCATTATTTAGAGACTTCACTGGCTGACTTTCCTAGAGAGTGGCACCCGCTAATTTACTGTTGGCGCGGCGGCGAGAGGAGTGGCGCCTTCACTCATATTCTGAATCGGATTGGTTGGAAGGCGATGCAGCTCGAGAGTGGTTATCAGGGCTTCAGACGCATCGTGATTGATGGTCTTGATCAAGCAGCTCAGAAATTTTCTTTTCAAGTGATTGCTGGTATGACTGGTAGCGGTAAAACCCGAGTTCTTCAAGAGATTGGTACTCTTGGTGCACAGACTCTGGATCTCGAGGGTTTGGCCATTCACCGTGGCTCAGTATTGGGCAATGAGCCCAATACTGAGCAACCTTCACAAAAGGCCTTTGAGACCAACTTATGGAATGCTCTTAACTCATTAAATCCCGCCAAGATTGTTTTTGTAGAATCTGAAAGTAAAAAAGTCGGCGGCTTACATATCCCTGACGCTTTAATGGAGCGCATTCGCAATGGCCAATGTATTGAACTTCGTTCGAGCACAAAGACTCGAGTGTCTTGGTTGCTACGGGAGTACCAACATTTTTTATCTGACCCTGAAAGCTTTAAACAAAAACTCAGATTATTGATATCACGTTATGGAAAAGTACAAATTGAAAAATGGTGCGAGGCTATTGATCAAGGTCACTTCGCAAATTTAGTAGAAGAGTTGCTGTTGATGCATTACGACCCCTCATACCAATCCTCAATTGTTCGTAATTTTCCAGCCTATCGAAATGATCACTATGTTGATCTTAAAAGCGATGATGATGAAGCTTTTACAAAAGCTGCAAAAGAGATTATCACCAAGGTGAATGCTGAGCAGGTCTAACTGAAAAGCTTCAGCGCTTAACTAAAAGCCTGAATACCGGTTTGTGCTCGACCCAAAATCAAAGCATGAATATCGTGTGTGCCTTCATAGGTATTGACTACTTCAAGATTAAGCATATGACGGATAACCCCATACTCATCTGAGATGCCATTGCCACCATGCATATCTCTCGCAAGACGAGCAATATCCAAGGACTTACCACAAGAGTTGCGTTTCATGATGGAGGTAATTTCTGGAGCCGCAATACCTTCATCTTTCATGCGACCTAAACGTAAGCACCCTTGAAGGCCAAGGGTAATCTCCGTTTGCATATCAGCCAATTTTTTCTGTACCAGTTGATTTGCCGCTAAGGGGCGGTCAAATTGCTTGCGATCCATGGTGTATTGACGTGCAGCATACCAACACCACTCAGCCGCTCCTAGTGTGCCCCAGGCAATACCGTAGCGCGCAGAATTCAAGCAAGTAAACGGGCCTTTGAGACCCGTGATTTCTGGGAATTCATTTTCAGCAGGAACAAAAACTTCATCCATTACGATTTCACAAGTAATGGAGGCTCTTAAACCCATCTTACCGCTGATCTTGGGGGCGGATAAACCCTTCATCCCTTTTTCCAGAATGAAGCCTCTAATCAGGCCCTCATCATTCTTGGCCCATACGACAAAAACATCTGCAATTGGGGAGTTTGAGATCCACATCTTGGATCCCGTTAAAGAAAATCCACCAGGAACTTTTTTGGCTCTTGTAATCATGCCGCCGGCATCTGAGCCATAGTTGGGCTCAGTCAAACCAAAGCAGCCGATCCACTCGCCGCTAGCTAACTTGGGAAGGTATTTCTGTTTCTGGGCTTCACTACCGAATTCATTGATAGGGACCATGACTAAGGAAGATTGCACACTCATCATCGAGCGATAGCCAGAATCAACACGCTCAATCTCGCGAGCGATTAATCCATAGGAAACGTAATTGAGATTAGCGCCACCGTATTGCTCGGGAATAGTAATCCCCAAAAGGCCCAATTCTCCCATTTCACGAAAGATGGCTGGGTCGGTGGTCTCATTGCGAAACGCATCATGAATACGCGGCATTA
>CANISN010000028.1 GCA_947470165.1 Burkholderiaceae bacterium
TCTAAGGCTGCCTGCAACTCATCGGGGTTGAAGGGGTCAAATGTATTTCTTCCAGCAATGGCTCGTAACCAAGTGAGCTGCCTTTTGCCTAATTGCCTTGTAGCTGCTAGAGCCTTGTAGCGCATTTCTGCGCGATCGACTTTACCGTCCAAATATTCCCAGACTTGTCGATATCCAACCGAGCGAATAGCAGGTAAGTCGGCATGAAGCTCTGGATTTTTTTTCATCACCTCAACTTCTTCTAGTAATCCTCCGACCAGCATCTCATCAAACCGTTTTTCCAGATTCTGATGCAGGCGGGAGCGATCACTTGGCTCCAGTGATACCAGATCAATCCATTCGGGAATGGTAGACCCTTCTCTACCATCTTCACTTGGCGACTCCGCTAATAGTTCAGACATGGGTTTGCCAGTAATTTCATAAACCTCTAAAGCGCGTTGCACTCGTTGAGAATCGTTGGCTTGCAAACGTGCGGCAGTAATGAAATCCACTTTGGCTAATTCAGAATGCATTGCGGGCCAACCAAGCGCTTTACCCTGTGCATCTAGGCGGGCTCGAATTTCTGGATCAGCAGGGGGCAAAGAAGAGAGCCCATATGCCCAGGCTCGCCAGTACAACATCGTGCCACCAACGACAACGGGAATATTTCCACGTGCCACAATTTCTTCACAGAGTCTTTTGGCATCGTTCGCAAAGCGTGCTGCTGAATATGAATCAGTGGGTTCTAAGATATTAATGAGGTGGTGCTGAACTACTGCTTGTTCTGCCTTGCTTGGTTTGGCGCTACCAATGTCTAATCCGCGATATACCAGGGCGGAGTCCATGCTGATTAACTCAACGGTAAGACCAATTGTTTTAGCGAACTCCGCCAAAGACATGGCTAGATAGGTTTTGCCTACGCCTGTGGGGCCAACAATACACAGTATGGGTGACATATCAGGTAAATGCGTAGGCTGAATGTGAGGTTCAGTATGCATGCTTCATTATAAGAATGAAATGCTGCGGATTGTATTGTCAGCCTGTTAATATCCTTGCAAATATAAAGGAGCGCTAGTTGATTGATACCTTATTGCAGTTAGGCGACTTGCTATTGCACATTGATCGCCACTTAGACGTGGTGATTCAGCAATACGGTTACTGGGCCTACGGCTTGCTATTTGCAATCGTTTTTGCGGAGACTGGTTTAGTGGTCGCTCCTTTTTTACCGGGGGACTCCTTGTTATTTATTGCCGGCGCTTACTGCGCTACCGAGCATTTCAATCTATGGACTCTTTGCATTGGGTTGTTAATCGCCGCAATTGCTGGCAATACTGTGAACTACGTTATTGGCCGTTGGGTTGGGCAAAAGATTTTTACCAGCCAATCACGCTGGATCGATCAAGCGGCTCTGCGCAAAACCCATTCTTTTTATGAAAAGCATGGCGGTAAAACCATTATTATGGCGCACTGTTATGGGTATTCGGGTTGGTAGTGGCCGGCTACTTCTTTGGCAACATTCCGATCATTCGCCAAAATCTGAATGTCATCGTATTGATTGGTATTGGTGCTGCTGCTATTCCTGTGGTGTTAGCTGCCCTATATAAAATTTTTCAGCGGAAAAAGAAGTAAGTAGTAGGAATCAGTAATTGGTAATTAGGAATCGTTATGGGGATTGCTGAGCTTGATCGCCTAATGGAGTTTAGTTTGGCTCTCAAGCGTAGTAATATGTTCACGAATATCTACTGCATCTTCAGCGCCGGGCATCTCACTTAAGTAGTGATTCAGGTCAGCTATAGCAGGGCGAACGTATTCTAGTTGTGCAAAGATTAAGCCGCGGTCGCGAATCTCTTCAGTTGAGTCAGGTAATAAAATCACTAAGCGTTCTTGAATGCCGAGCAGACGCTCCCAACGCTCATCCTCTGAGTAAATCATTTTGAGATTTCTCATGAAGCGGGAAAGGATTTCTCGAGGGCTAGAGGCGCGCAAGAAAATATTGAGCGGTAAGCTGAGTTCGCCACGATAGCCTTTGGCATCGAGGTAGGGATCGAGCATTTCCTGTAATTGATTCTTGGATAGAGAATCACCGGTTAATGGATCCATGATAATTTCGCCCTGTTGGAGAGAAATGCGCATCATGAAATGATTGGGGAAAGAGACACCGCGAATATTTACGCCAATTTGCTGGCCGAGCTCCATCATTAATACAGATAATGAGATCGGAATGCCGCGACGATTTTCAATAATCTGATGTAAATACGAATTTTCAGGCGCATAGAAGTCATTCGGGTTAGGGCCAAAACCTAGCTCCTGATAAAAGAAATGCTTCAATAATTGCAGACGCTGAATCGGTGGCGTATCTGGAGTAATTTGTTTTTTGAGTTTATTGCCCCATTGATCGATCTTATCAAGTACGCCTTGCACATCCAGATCTGGATAAGCATGTTGCGCCACCGCGACTGCTGCCTCGGTCAAGGGGAAATGTTCATCCTCAGCAACCAGTGAGGTGAAGTAGTCAAGTTGTTGTGTTGGCATATCAGCTATTTTGCATGACGTAGGAATTTTTGCCAACGGATACCAACAAGACCAAGGGCTCCAAAGTAAATTACCGCAGCAGCCGCAAGCCAAGCCGCTAGCAAGCCAATTCTTGTCCAAGGAGCTTGCTGAAGCGCAATCCAGTCGTGAGTAGTGGCTGCGTAATACAGAAGCAGTGAAAAAGGGATTAAAGCTATGAGTAGCTGGCTTAAATATTTCAACCATGCAGCACTAGGGAGGGCGCCGAGTCGATGGAGGCCCACCCAAAGTAGTGTTGCGTTGAGACAGGCGCCAGCGCCAATTGAGAGTGCTAATCCAGCATGTCCGAGCCAAGGCACAAAAACTAGATTGGCTAATTGTGTAGCTACTAAAACCAGCAAACCAATTTTGACTGGCGTACGGATATCTTGGCGCGAGTAAAACCCTGGGGCTAGGATCTTGATCAAGATGAGACCAATGAGTCCAACACCATAGGCGGCCAATGCGCGTTGTGTCATCAAAACGTCTAGAGCTGTAAATTTTCCGTAGTGATACAAGACTGCTGCAAGAGGCTCGCCAAAAATAAATAGAGTAATCGCGCAAGGTGCTGCAAATAAAAAAGTAAGCCGCAATCCCCAGATCAATAATTCACCAGCTTGAACTAAATCATTCTTCGCGTTTGCCTTACTTAGGCTGGGGAGTAGCACGGTACCCAATGCAACACCCAATAGCGCTGTCGGAAACTCCATTAAGCGATCAGCATATGATAGCCAAGATACGCTGCCTGTCTGTAGGTGTGAAGCAATATTCGTATTAATGATGAGAGAAATTTGAGCAACCGATACTGCAAATACAGCAGGCCCCATTAATTTCATGACCCGTCGGGCGTCTGGATTTTGGATTGCTGTTTTGATTGCTCCGGGCAGAAGGCCTACCCTTGGTAACAAGCCAAGGCGAGAAAGTACTGGAACCTGAATCGCCAATTGCAAGAAACCGCCTAAAAGAACGCCGATACTCAGGGCATAAATGGGTTGCTCAAGGTGGGGTGCCAAAAATATTGCACTACCAATGAGGGCTAAATTGAGTAGAACCGGGGTAAAGGCTGGGATGGCAAAGCGCCCGAAGGTATTGAGGATCCCTGCAGACAGGGAAACCATCGAAATCAGGCCAATATAGGGAAACATAATGCGGGTCATCACTACGCTGGCTTCATAGGCTGGACCACCTTGAAAGCCAGTGGCGATTGCCAGAATCAACAGGGGTGCACCGACGACTCCAAGTAGTACCGTCAGCAGCAAAGCCCAAAATAAAAGCGTGGCAACGGCGTTTACGAGGATTTGAGACTGTTTTATATCCCCTTGGCTGGAAACTGCTCCCAAAATAGGTACAAATGCCTGAGAAAAGGCCCCTTCAGCGAAGAGTCGGCGTAACAAATTAGGCAGTCTGAAGGCCACATTAAAGGCGTCAGTCCACTCCGAGGCCCCAAAACTACGGGCAATCAAGGTTTCCCGTAGTAGTCCAGTGATTCTGGAGAGCATCGTAAGGGAGCTCACCTTGGCGGCGGCAGAAAGCAGATTCATAGGCTAATTTTCCCCTATTTATCAGGCGACTGGGCTTTTTTAGTCCTTTAATGTAAAATCTTGGGTTTTGGTGAGTCAGCTTATAAATTTGGCGAACCCACACCGAATTTTAGTTAATCGTATTTTGTAATTTTTATATAGCAAGGTTTAAAGATGGCCAATACCGCACAAGCGCGTAAACGCGCACGGCAGGCAGTAAAACAGAACGAGCACAACTCTAGTTTGCGTTCAAAGCTCCGTACTTCCATTAAGGCAGTTCGTAAAGCAATTGAAACTGGCGACAAGGATGCTGCAGCTAAAGTATTCGCGGCAACTCAAGCAACAATTGACAAGATTGCTGACAAAAAGATTGCCCATAAAAATACTGCATCACGTCAAAAGTCGCGTTTGTCTGCAGCTATTAAGGCAATGGCAGCGTAAGACTTTTATAGTTTTAGGCAGGCTCTAGATTGATCTAGGTCTAAGCCCGCTCCTTATCAGAGCGGGTTTTTGTTTTTAGGACTGAGAATGTAGATTCAGTTCGAATTCGCAGGCCTCTTCGATTGGCAGGCTGTTGTCTTTGGCGAAGTTCATGACAAAGTCTAGCGCTCTCGGATCAAGATCTCTTAGTCTGGTATCGATAACAACGCAGGTCACTTTTGCAATTACCACTGGACTGACATAAGGCGAGTAAGTAAAGCGGGGATCGCCAGTATCGCCTGGTGGGCGAAATGTAGACATTACTCCGCAAAGACGTTCGGCCCAGTCACTGGGACGAAAAGGTTTGCCAGAAGTTGTAATGCCTTGAATGAAAAGCTTTTTGTGGATCAAGTTGGCGTAGAAATCGTTGTAAGGAATAAGTAATGCTGAGCCCTCTAGCTTAACAGTCTGAGATGGCCTTAAGATGACTTTAGGAACTATTTTCGTGCAGTTCGATGCCCAAACAAAAAATGCAAGCTAAACCTCTAGTAGAAAGCTCAACAATGACATCTTTGGCAAAGCCTCAAGTGCCTGGCCGGGTTAAGCATTACTTGCAGTTTGCTGACCTAAGCCGCGAAGAGTATGACTATCTGCTCAAGCGCTCTGCTTGGCTCAAAGCCAAGTTTAAAAGTTATGAGACTTGGCACCCCTTGCACGATCGCACGCTGGCGATGATCTTTGAAAAGCACTCAACTCGTACCCGCTTATCCTTTGAGGCAGGCGTACATCAACTTGGCGGACATGCTGTCTACCTAAATACCCGTGATACTCAGTTGGGTCGTGGTGAGCCTGTGGAAGATGCTGCTCAGGTGATTTCAAGGATGACGGACATCATCATGATCCGTACCTTCGGCCAAGAGATCATAGAGCGTTTTGCAGCCAATTCTCGTGTACCGGTAATTAACGGCTTAACTAATGAATTCCATCCTTGCCAAGTATTGGCTGACATCTTTACTTTTGTAGAGGCGCGCGGCCCAATTCTGGGCAAAACAGTTGCCTGGGTAGGCGATGCCAACAATATGGCCTACACCTGGATACAGGCTGCGGAGTGTTTGAATTTTCAGATTCACTTTTCTGCTCCAAAAGGTTACCAGCTAGATAACTCAAGGCTGACAGATAAAGCCTTGAAGCACCTTACCGTTTGCGCAGATCCAAAGGATGCTTGTAAAGGTGCCGACCTAGTCACTACTGATGTGTGGACCAGTATGGGTTATGAGGATGAAAATACTTCCCGTATGAGTGCATTTAAAGACTGGATGGTAGATGACGAACTGATGTCTTTAGCAAAACCAGATGCATTGTTCATGCACTGCTTGCCGGCCCATCGTGGTGAAGAGGTTTCCGCAGAAGTGATTGATGGTCCTCAAAGTGTTGTGTGGGAAGAAGCTGAAAATCGTTTACATGTTCAAAAAGCCTTGATGGAGTATTTACTCTGTGGACGTTTAGACTAATTTTTTAAGTAATTTGTTGATTCATTTTTTTGATTGAATAGAAATCATGTCTGATATTAAAAAAGTAGTTCTAGCGTATTCCGGTGGCCTTGACACCAGTGTGATCTTGAAATGGCTTCAAGATACCTATCAATCTGAAATCGTGACTTTCACGGCTGATTTGGGTCAGGGTGAAGAACTTGAGCCGGCACGCGCTAAAGCACTGCAGTTTGGCATCAAACCAGAGAATATTTTTATTGATGACTTGCGTGAAGAGTTTGTGCGGGACTTTGTATTCCCCATGTTTCGAGCCAATACGATTTACGAAGGTGAGTATCTTTTGGGCACCTCCATTGCCCGTCCATTAATTGCCAAGCGCCAAATTGAAATTGCTCGACAGACTGGTGCAGACTCTGTGTCACACGGTGCTACTGGTAAAGGTAATGACCAGGTACGTTTTGAGTTAGGCTACTACGCACTTGAGCCAGGAATTAAAGTCATTGCTCCATGGCGCGAGTGGGATTTACTCTCCCGTGAAAAGCTCATGGCTTATGCCGAAAAACATGGCATCCCCGTTGAGATGAAGCATAAGCAGGGCGGCTCACCTTATTCCATGGATGCCAATCTTTTACATATTAGCTACGAAGGCCGGCACCTCGAGAACCCCAATGCGGAGGCTGAAGAGTCGATGTGGCGCTGGACCGTTTCTCCTGAGAAAGCGCCTGATGCAGCAGAAATTATTGAAATTGAATTCCGCGCGGGTGATCCAGTAGCGATTAATGGAAAAGCCTATAAGCCTCACGAGTTGTTGGCTGAGCTCAATCGTATTGGTGGCATGCATGGTATTGGTCGTCTCGACTTGGTGGAGAATCGCTTTGTAGGTATGAAGAGCCGTGGCTGCTATGAAACTCCCGGTGGCACCATCTTGCTAAAAGCACACCGTGGTATTGAGAGTATTACTTTAGATCGTGAAGTAGCTCACCTTAAAGATGATTTGATGCCACGTTATGCTAGCTTGATCTACAACGGATTATGGTGGGCGCCAGAGCGTCTTGCCTTGCAGACCTTGATCGACCATACCCAGCAGATGGTGAATGGTGTTGTGCGCTTGAAGCTCTATAAGGGATCGGTATCTGTAATCTCACGTGATTCAGCAAATACCTTGTTTGATCAGACTATCGCTACCTTTGATGATGATGGCGGCGCATATAACCAAGCAGATGCTGGTGGCTTTATTAAGCTCAATGCACTGCGCATGCGGATTGCTGAGACTGCAAGACGAAAGCGCGCCAAGTAAGGCTTGCTAGCAATAACTAATCACATTTTGGAAAGAATAAAGATGCAATTTGATCAAGTTTCTGTAGGCAAAAAAGCCAATGTATTTTTCGATGGTAAATGTGTATCTCATACAGTTACTCTGCCAAACGGCACGCGCAAATCGGTTGGCGTGGTCTTACCAAGCACCTTGCGTTTTGACCTTAGCACCAAGGAAATCATGGAAGTGGTCGATGGTAATGCCTTTGTAAGCATTAACGGTGCTCCCGAAGTGGAGTTCAAGGCAGGTCAAAGCTGGGAAGTAGAAAAGGGTGAATATTTCATCATCCGTGCTGAGTCTCCGGTGCATTATGTTTGTCACTTTGAATGAGTGAGATGACGAGCAAGGCGATTATTTTTCTTTCGCTCAATAAAAACGCAGACTGAGGTCTGCATTTTTTTATTTCTTAGGTAGACCCTGAATTACCGCGCCTGGATTGATAACTCTTTCTGAGAACCATTGCTTATTCATCTCTAATGCATAACGTATAGCTACCTTAGGGCAGTGGTTGTTGGTGGTCTCTGCCTGCATTTCTTCGATATTGATAATCTTTCCATCATCAGCAATGAAGGCAATCGACAAGGGAATCTTGGTATTGTTCATCCAGAAGCAATGACCTGCTTTTTGTTCAAAGATAAACAACATGCCTGAGTTGGTGGGCATGCTGGTGCGATTCATGAGCCCAACCTCACGTACCTTTGGGGTATCAGCTAACTCCGCCTGAATACGATAAATACCTGTCTTGAGTTCGATCGTTGGCAGGCCAATATTCTGCTGTGCAAATGAGCTGGATGAAAGGCTTACAAGGATCACTGCAAGCGTAGGAATGAATTGTTTGAAATTAAGTAATCGCATGGTGATCTTAATTGTGGATGTCAATGGAGATAATTCTAAGGCAGGGCTGATAAAACAAGAAAATGCAGACGAAAAAAACCCAGGAACAAGTCCTGGGTTTTAGTAATGATCTAAATCAGATTAAGCTGCTTGAATATTAGTAGCTTGTTTGCCTTTAGGGCCTTGGGTAATATCAAACGTTACCTTTTGGTTTTCCTTGAGGGTTTTGAACCCAGGCATTGTAATTGCGCTGAAATGCGCAAACAACTCTTCTTCACCATCATCAGGTTTAATAAAGCCAAAACCTTTTGCATCATTGAACCACTTAACAATTCCGGTCGCCATGCGAACTCCATTACATAAACTTAAAACAACCGTGATGAGGGTGAATACTTTTTAATCAGTCTCGCTCTACAACACGCCTAAATAGGACTTTAAATAAAGCCTACCCCTTGATTGTTTGCCCTTTATGGTGGGGTGTCAAGGGGTTGAGCAAAGATAGTTACTGTTAAAGCCCCCTTTTTTTATCGAAAAATGCCCCAATATGGGATTAAGAGGCCTTTCTTGATGGTTTTTTTGCAACAATGCCCTCAGAATCCCACTTTATCCATCTGTGTTTAGAATGTTTCACATGAGTCGCACAATAAAAAATCCGACGGTTGGTAATCCAAACAACCCCCACATTGAAGACACCATACTTCTCGAAAAGCAGGCCGAGAAATTAAAAGCGCCTTCGATGTATAAAGTTTTACTATTAAATGATGATTACACGCCAATGGAATTTGTGGTGATGGTCATTCAGGAGTATTTTAGTAAGGACCATGAGACAGCTACACGGATCATGTTACAGGTTCATTTGGTTGGTAAAGGCATATGTGGAGTATTTACACGTGATGTTGCGGCAACTAAAGTGCATCAAGTTATCGAGCTCTCCCGCGAAGCGGGTCACCCACTACAGTGCACTATGGAGGAAGCATGATTGCCCAGGAATTAGAAGTAAGTTTGCATATGGCGTTTGTTGACGCGAGAGCCTCAAGACATGAGTTCATTACGGTTGAGCACTTGATTGCTGCTTTACTGGATAACGCTACAGCGGTTGAGGTTCTGAAGGCCTGCGCTGTTAATATTGCCGAGCTTCGTGCGCAGCTCAAAAATTTCATTAATGACAACACACCAGTTGTTCCTGGTAATGATGAAGTTGATACTCAGCCAACCTTGGGCTTTCAGCGAGTAATTCAGCGAGCCATCATGCATGTACAGTCCACATCCAGCGGCAAGAAAGAAGTGACTGGCGCCAATGTGTTGGTCGCCATCTTTGGTGAAAAAGATTCTCATGCGGTCTACTTTTTGCAACAGCAGGGGGTAACACGTTTAGATGTGGTGAACTTTATTAGCCATGGCGTACGTAAAGATCAGGCTGAGCATGTTAAGCCAGCTGAATCCACCCAAGAGACTGAAGACGCTTCCTCTAGCGGCAAAGAGAGTCCACTAGAGCAGTTCACCCAGAATCTCAATATCTTGGCTAAGCAAGGCAAGATTGATCCCCTCATTGGGCGCGACAGCGAAGTCGAGCGCGTAATTCAGGTGCTGTGCCGTCGTCGTAAAAATAATCCACTATTGGTGGGTGAGGCAGGTGTTGGTAAGACCGCGATTGCGGAAGGTCTTGCCTGGCGAATTGTGAAGGGCGATGTTCCCGAGATTTTGGCAGATGCCACAGTCTACTCATTAGATATGGGGGCACTCTTGGCCGGCACTAAATATCGCGGTGATTTTGAGCAACGCTTAAAGAGTGTGCTGAAGTCCTTAAAAGATAGCGCTCACGGAGTGTTGTTTATTGATGAGATTCATACTTTGATTGGTGCAGGTGCAGCTTCCGGTGGAACGCTAGATGCGAGCAACTTACTGAAGCCCGCATTGTCTAATGGCCAGCTTAAATGTATTGGTGCGACTACCTTTACAGAGTACCGCGGCATTTTCGAAAAAGATGCAGCCTTGTCCCGTCGCTTTCAAAAGGTCGATGTGGTTGAGCCAACCGTCGATCAGACTGTGCAAATTTTACGTGGCCTGAAATCCCGTTTTGAAGAGCATCACGGGGTTAAATATGCCTCTGCAGCCTTAGTGGCTGCCGCAGAACTTTCTTCGCGCTATATCAATGATCGTCATTTGCCAGATAAAGCAATTGACGTGATTGATGAGGCCGGTGCAGCCCAACGCATTCTACCCAAGTCTAAGCAAAAGAAAACCATTGGTCGCCCAGAAATTGAAGAGATCGTAGCCAAAATTGCCCGTATACCGCCACAGTCTGTAACTGTGGATGATCGCAGCAAGCTACAGACCTTAGATCGCGATATTAAGAGTGTGGTGTTTGGGCAGGATCCTGCGATTGAAGCTTTGGCTAGTGCTATCAAGATGACCCGCGCTGGTCTTGGCAAGATTGATAGGCCAATTGGCTCATTCTTGTTCTCCGGCCCAACAGGCGTTGGTAAAACTGAGGTTGCCAAGCAGCTTGCATATATCTTAGGCATTGAACTTTTGCGTTTTGATATGTCAGAGTACATGGAGCGTCATGCTGTAAGCCGTTTGATTGGCGCACCTCCTGGATATGTTGGCTTTGATCAAGGCGGCTTGCTTACCGAGGCTGTTAATAAGAAACCGCATTGCGTTCTCTTGCTTGACGAGATTGAAAAAGCCCATCCAGATATTTTCAACATTCTGTTGCAGGTAATGGATCACGGAACATTAACCGATAACAACGGTCGCAAAACTGATTTCCGTAATGTCATCATGATCATGACTACAAATGCCGGTGCTGAAGCAATGCAGAAGTCGACTATCGGCTTTACCAATGCGCGTGAGTCTGGCGATGAGATGGCGGATATCAAGAAGTTCTTTACACCAGAGTTCCGCAACCGTTTAGATGCGATTGTTTCCTTCAAGGCGCTTGATGAAACCATCATCATGCGTGTAGTCGATAAATTCTTGATGCAGCTAGAGGAGCAATTGCATGAGAAGAAAGTGGATGCGACATTTAGCCCAGCACTACGTGCCCACTTGGCGAAACATGGTTTTGATCCACTGATGGGCGCAAGACCAATGCAGCGGATTATTCAAGATACGGTACGCAAAGCCTTGGCTGATGAACTACTCTTCGGGAAGCTGGCGCAGGGTGGTCATGTTGCAGTCGATGTCGATGCTGAGGGCAAGGTGCAATTGGAGTTTGAGGCTCCGGCAATCACTGGTAAAGCGCCTAAGGCTGACATAGCACCAGTTGAGGAGATTTAACTCTTCTGAAATATAGGCGATTGGTGAAGCGTTGCGTAGTTATTAAAAAGCACCCGTAAGGTTTTTTAGTAATCAGTCATGAGGCATGCGAGCACGGCCCTATTTAGGGCCGGTGCTTCCAGGGCGACATTATTATTGGGCTATAAAAGTATTCTCCAGTCTTCCTATGCCGCCCATTTCAACAACAACTACATCGCCGTTCACCAAGTACTTCGGAGGCTTAAATCCAATCCCAACGCCGACTGGGGTGCCGGTGGCAATCAGATCGCCTGGGTAGAGTGTGATGCCAGCTGAAACTGTAGCAATCATATTGGGAATATCAAAAATCAAATCCTTGGTATTCGAATTTTGTCGCAATTCGCCATTGACCCAGCATTTAACGGATATGTCATTTGCATCTACTTGATCCGCTGTTACAACCCAAGGGCCCATGGGGCAAAAGGTATCAAAACTTTTCCCTAGAAACCATTGTTTGTGACGTTGCTGCCAGTCGCGAGCAGTCACATCATTGATGGCGGTATAACCCCACACGTGTTTCATTGCGTCTGCCTCGCTAATCCCCTTGCCACCCTTTCCAATAACAATCGTTAGCTCGGCCTCGTAATCAATCGCTGTTGATACGGCAGTGGGAATAATGACGTTCGTATTGGGTCCAGTGACAGATTCTGGTGGTTTGGTAAAGAAAATAGCGTGACTTGGTATATCCTCTCCTGGTTTTGCACTCCCATCAAAGCCGCTATTGGAAAATTCTTTAGCATGCTCATGATAATTTTTTCCAACGCAAAAAATATTTCTACGAGGCCTGGGAACTGGAGCAAGCAATCGAATATTGCTATATAAATAGGTGGCTATAGGCTTTGGTAATTTGCCTTTTAATTCGGCGCGCAAAAGAGCAACAACACCATCTTCACTGACATCTACCCCAAGATCAAATTCTTCAACTTGCATCCCATCCGGTGAAATTGATCCGACTCTTGTTTTACCTGGTTCACCGACCAAAGAAAATGCTGCGTATTTCATATTTTTTCTCCATTTGGGGTTTATCTCTAGAGACCCCCTTGTTTATTTATCCGAATCAAACTTATAGTAGGATAAATAATAACCATATAAATAA
>CANISN010000029.1 GCA_947470165.1 Burkholderiaceae bacterium
ACCCGGTGAAGCATCAATAAGCCTGCATATCCAGCACCGACAATCACGACATCACACTGATCTCCAGCTACGCCACCATTAGTTCTCTGCATTTTCTTAAAACCCTTCCAAAAGACTCAGACTTTCCAGGTAGCAAAATGTGTCTCTACCCGCCGCAAGACAAAATCGAGCGCTACGCCAATCACACTGATGAAGGCCATCGCCCCAATCGTAAGATCAGCATGTAGCTGCATCTGACCTTGCAGGATCAAGTACCCCAGGCCATCACGGGTGCCCGTACCCGCCACAATCTCCGCAGCAATGAGCGCCATCCAACCACCCGCCAGACCAATTCGAACACCCGTCATGATCAGAGGGAAAGCAGCAGGAAGCGCCACCTCTGTCATCACCGTCCAGGTGCGTGCACCCAGGCTTGCCGCAGCATTTAACAGATTCTGATCAATCAGCTTCACACCCAGAAAGGTGTTAATCAGAATAGGCGGAAAGGCTGACGTGAAAATCACATACGCCTGCGCCGAGTTGCCTGCACCAAACCAGAAAAGTGCAAAGGGCGCCCAGGCAATGGGGGGCACATAACGGAACAACTCAAAAATGGGCGACACAATCCAATTCAGCACACGGGAATACGCCATCAGAAGACCCAGCGGAATTCCCAATACCAACGCTGCGCCAAATCCGCTCAAAAGACGAATACTGCTGGCCTGCGCATGCACAAAAAGATTGCCGGCACCCAATGGGTCATAGGTCAGCGTGATCATCCGCTGGGCGACCTCTAGTGGGTTGGGCAGAAAATCTTTTGACACATTGAGCAGCTCAACCAGCAGCCACCAGCCTCCAAACCAGCCGCACAGCACCAGCACATGCTGAAATTTGTCAGAACTCTTAATCACTGTTTTCATGTCATGAGCCCCTTATTTTTTCTCGGCAGCCCAGGGCACAACCCTGCGGCTGATCCGGACAAAGGCCATGTTCATGAGAAAGCCCACCATAGACACGGCCAGCATGCCGCAGAACACGATATTGGACTCTAGGTTGCGATAGCCATTCATGATAAGAAAGCCAAAGCCCGCTAACGACACCACCAGCTCGGCCGCGACGATCGTGGCCCAGGCGGTGCCCAGCGCAATCCGCATGCCTCCCAGAATCACCGGTAGTCCAGACGGAATCACCACCTCAAATAAGAGTGTCGTGTTTTTAGCGCCCAGGCTTCTGCCCGCGTTCATCAGATCGGGCGGCACATTCTTAATCGCCTGATAGCTATTAAGCACACACGGCACAACGGCAGCCACAAACACGATAAAGACCTTGGCCGACAGATCAATACCAAACCAGAGAATGGTCAGTGGAATCCACGCCGGAGGCGGGATCGGACGCATCGCAGAAATCAGCGGCGAGAAGATCTTATCCAGAAGAGGCACCCAGGCCATGGCGACGCCCATTGAGACGCCAATGGCAGCAGCCGAAAAATAGCCGATCAGCATCACCGAGAGGCTGGCCGTGAAGTGATTCCAGAAAGGAACCCCCAGATAGCCATTCCAGATATCAATCACGCCATTAACGACATCAGTAGGCGAGGGCAGGATGAGCGGACGAATAAGCCCCATCGAGGTGATCGCCCACCACGCCGCCAGCATCATCCCAACCGACCCAAAAGAGAAAATATTTTGGATGGTGGACGATTTGAGTTTCATATGCAGGCCTCCGCGTTAATGACGATCACCAATCTCAGACTTCACCTGTTGCCATACGTGTGCACGTAGGTCTTGGAAGTCTTGACGGCGAATCACATCGTCATACGGCAGCGAGCGCCAATGAACACTCGCATCCTTCATATGTTCGATTGGGCGAAGCACTTCTTTTATTCTGCCCGGCCTGCGGGTCATCACAATGATGCGATCAGCCAGAAATACTGCCTCTTCAACGCTGTGTGTGATGAACAACACCGTGGGGTTTTGAGTCTGCCAGATACGCACCAGCTCTTCTTGCATCAGCTGGCGATTCTGTGCATCTAACGCAGCAAATGGCTCATCCATCAGTAGTACGCGAGGCTGCAGCACAAAGCTACGGGCGATTGCCACCCGCTGCTGCATACCGCCCGAAAGCTGCCGTGGAAAATGCTTCTCAAATCCGTTCAAACCAATCAGCTGAATATAGTCCTTGATCAAGGCCTGCCGTTTTTCGGTTGGCATGCCATTAATGCGCAGCCCAAAATCAATATTCTCGTAGACGGTCTTCCAGGGGAATAGAGAGAAATTCTGGAACACGATGGCCTTATCGGGCCCCGGCTCCAGAATCGGCTCACCGCCCAGCAAAACCCGCCCTGATGTGGGGTTGGTCAGGCCGGAGGTGATGTGAAGTAGGGTGGATTTGCCGCAGCCCGATGGGCCAACAATTACGACAAATTCGTTGGGCTGTGCTTGGAAGCTGAAAGGGTCGAGTGCACGGATGACACCCGACGCACTCTCAAAATCCATGCACACATCTTCGTAGAGCAAATCATTGCTATCACTCATTTAACCCTGCCCGATTCAATCAGCGAGCAGGAAGAGCGGCGGCTTTACGAATCCAGCTAGGATCAGGCATCTTGGCGATCTCAGGCGCAATCTCTTTCATCCGACCTATGCGCACATAAAACTGAGAGACTTCGTCCAGCACCTGATAGACATAGGCCTTTTCGCCTGGCTTGCCGATAATGCGATCAAACTGCGCCTGCATGGGCCAGAGATCCATTGCCAGATCGATTTCTTCTTTCAAGAATGAATCTTCGGTCTGCGTGCCACGGAACTTGTCCCACTCTTTATAGAGCGCTGCAGTGCGAGCTTTGTCTTTCTGTGCCCACTCAACGCCCTCTAGTGTCGCGCGCAGCCAGCGCACAGCGGCGTCAGGATTCTTTTTCGCAAACTCGGGATGAATCGCCCACACCGATGGCACTCTGACATTGGCTTCAGTGGCATCGCATAACACCTTCATACCGCGGCCACGCGCTGCTGTGGATTGGGGTGTCCAGAGCTGTGCAAGGTCGCCATTGCCCGCCATAAAGGCTGACAACGAAGCTGCCTGCTCACTGGGTAGAATCTGAATATCGCTCATGGTCAGGCCGTATTTCTTCATACAACCTTCCACCATAAAGTGTCCTGTGGATGCGGTGGTGACGAATACCTTGGCGCCCTTTAGCGATGCAGGATTCTTTTTTATGCGATCCACATAATCGGGGCGACCAATCAGCTGGTGAATCACGGCCTCTTCGCTGATCACGCCAGCGATGATGAGCCCTAGCTTAGAACCCTGAACAACGGGGGGCAGGCCAATGTGTGCGACATCCCACTCTGCAGTAGCCGCGACCTGCACAATCTGGCCACCCGACTGAAACACCTGAATCGTGGGGTCAAGTCCCCACTTGGCATAAATACCCTGACTCATTGCTACGTATTGCGGGAAAGACGGATACCAGACCTGGGCTGCGATCCTGATTTTGTCTTTCTGCTGGGCAACCGCTGCACCAGAGAACCCAACCACGCACAGCAATGCCGCTAGCCCTCGAACGACAGAAGAAAACTTACTCATCTCAAACTCCTCTTTTTAGGAAACATTACTCTTTGTTTTTACGGATGATCTTTGTGTTGAAAAAATATAGGGTTTGAAATGTCTTATCGGACATTGGGGTCAACCCGCAATTTCTGAAAGCGCTTACATAACGAAATAATTATAATCCAAGTAGCTTAATCGTTTAAACAAAAATGCTTTTATTAGCTAAGGTAAAACCCTGATATCCTTCTATAAACCAGTCGATTTGACCTTAGTTGACAATTTGGATGCAAATCACTATTCAACTAATTTAGAAAGAATCTTGACCAAGATTACTTTGCTGTATACCCACCATCCAGTGCAATTGTCTGTCCAGTAAGAAAGCTTGATGCGTCGCTTGATAAAAAAAGTGTTAGCCCGTATAAATCATCTAGTATCCCCGTCCTGCCCATACACGTCTGCTTTTCAAAGTTCGTTACAAGTTCTGGGTTTTGAAACATAACTTCGGTTAATGGGGTTCTAAAAAGGCCTGGTGCAATCGCGTTACAAGTAATTCCATGTCGTGACCATTCCTCTGCTGTAGCCCGGGTAAGCTGCAATACGCCACCTTTTCCAGAGCCATAGGGAGCGCTATTTGGAAAAGCACGATAGGATTGCATTGAGGCAATATTAATAATCCTACCCCAACCCTTTTCTTTCATTCGGGGAGCAAGTCCTTGAGTTAGGAAAAAAGGAGCAGCAAGGTGCAGACTTATCTCAGCTTCCCAGTCTTCAGGAACAATTTCAATGAATTTTTTACGCAAGTTGGTACCAGCAGCATTAATCAAAATATCTACGTCACCAAAACGATTTTGAATCTCAGATGCGGCTTGTTTTGCCTGCAAAGCGGAGTTGAGGTCCCAATTTATAAAATTGACATCAATTGAATCTTGCTCTAACTGTAGAGCAGCAGATTTAAGTTCTGCCTCCCGTCGCGCTAGTAAAATGATGCGTGCACCTGCAATACCTAGGCAGTGGGCCATGGCTAGGCCTAACCCAGAGTTTCCGCCCGTGACAAGGGCTTGTTTTCCACGAAGGTCAAACAAGTTTTGTAGTTTTTTATGCATAATTTATCTTGCTTTCTTCATTTACCAATTCAAGTTACCATATTTTTTACGGCACTGTTATAGTTTACTTTCAAGATAACATCTAATAATGGTCCTGTGAAGAATTTGATTTTGCTTGCACATTCATTTTTACTGGAGGTAATACACTATTGAAGAATAGCAATCAAGAGCCAATGTTAAGCGTGATTATTACAGGGGGTGCTAGTGGTATTGGTCGTGCGGTTGCAGAGCTTGTGATAGAACGTGGTGGTTGTGTAGGGGTCTTAGACTTAGATCCTGAAAAGATTGAAGATCTTCTAAAACGATTTCCTGACCGCATTAAAGCCTTAAAGGGAAGTGTCTTAGATCAGGCTTATTTAGAGTCTGCGTGGGCTAATTTATCGGCAGCATTGCCGGAGCCTATCAATGGTCTTGTCAATTGTGCTGGCTTGCCTCAGAAACCTTGTTCAATTGAGGAGATGGAACTCTCAGAATGGTCTCGTATCCTTGATTCACATTTGACTGGCACGTTTCTACCTTGCAAGATCTTTGGTGGTAAGTTTGCCAGCAGTGGTGCTGGAAGCGCCATCGTCAACTTAGCCTCTGTATTAGCATTTAGGCCGGGCCCCGTGCTTGCGTATGCTGCTGGTAAGAGTGGTGTAGTTAATTTAACCTCGGCATTAGCGGTTCACTGGGCAAAAAATAAGGTCCGCGTTAATGCAGTTGCTCCAGGGTGGACTGATACCCCTTTTCTTAGGCCTAAAGAACGAGGCGAGCGAGATTTCACACCAATTCTACGATCAACACCTCAGGATCGACTGATGAAACCGAGGGAGATAGCTGAGGTAATTTATTTTCTCTTATCCCCAGCAGCAAGCGCAATTACTGGATCAACTATCCCATGTGATGGCGGGGTTATAGCTGGTAGTGGCTGGCAACCATACGGCGGTTTTGATGCAACTAATTTTGTAACCCCCCACGTATAAAACTATTTTTAAAAATAGGATCGTAAGATGTATGACTTAAGTGGAAAGGTTGCGCTTATTACTGGGGCTGGTAGAGGCATTGGGCGGGCAATTGCACATCGACTGGCAAAGGAAGGCGCAGATATTGTAGTTTCTGACATTCAGCATGAAAGTGCTCATAGTGTGACAAACGAAATTATAGTAATGGGTAGAGAAGCGATTGCTTGCGTTGCCGATGTTACCAAAGCTGATCAAGTTCAAAGAATGACAGATCATGCCTTAAACAGATTTGGCAGAATTGATGTGTTAGTTAATAATGCTGGCATAAATCTTATTAAGCCTATGCTACAGATGACAGAGTCTGAGTGGGAGAATATATTTTCCGTTAATCTAAAAAGCTATTGGCTTTGTGCTAGAGCGATTGCGCCACAGATGATTGAGCGTGGCGAAGGCGGAAAAATTATTAACGCGTCTTCTAAAGCCGGCAAGAGCCCTTCTCGATACGCTCCAATTGGCGCATACTCAACCACTAAGCATGGAGTTATTGGATTTACAAGATCTTTAGCTATCGAACTCGCTCCTTCAAAAATTAATGTAAATTGTTTTTGTCCGGGAATTGTGGATACAGATATGTGGAATCAAATTGATAGGGAAGTGAGTAAACTTACAGGCCGACAAAGTGGCTCTTCCAAAAAGGCCGCATTAGCGGATATTCCTTTGGGTCGAATCGAAACTCCAGAGGGAGTAGCTAAGCTAGTAGCTTTTTTAGCATCGAGCGAATCGGACTATATGACTGGACAAGCTATTAATCTCACAGGCGGGATGGAAATGAATTAAAGATTGTCTATCTTTAAGCGACTTGAGTAACAGAACACAATAAGATTGCTGGGTCGAAATGGGGAGTTAAAAGATATCTGTGGCACCACGCTTTTTCTGGCCAGCGATGCAAGCGCTTTCATCACCGACCAGACCATCTCTTTGGACGAAGGTTACCTCAAAATGATCGACTCAATAGAGTATCAATTCAGTCCTCGTCTAGCCGTGCCCGATTTTGAAAATTACCTACAGGAAGAAAATCGTCTAAGCGCTCTCACGCGTTCGGAGCGCCCCTGCCTCTTGGATATCGCCTATGGCGATACGCCGCGTTCCCGTCTGGATCTGTTTCCGGCGACTCAAGACAACTTGCCAACGATGGTGTTTGTGCACGGAGGTTATTGGCGAGGACGTGCCAAAGATGAGTTTAGCTTTGTCGCAAACGCCATCGATCCGCGTCTAGCCAATGTCATCGTGCTGGGCTTTGAGTTATGCCCCGCGGTGACAGTCGCTGACATTGTTAGACAAATTCGGCAAGGACTGCTGTGGATCAAAGCCAACGCAACGCGATATGCGTTGCGTGGTGATCGCCTGGCGCTGTGCGGCCAATCGGCAGGTGCCCATCTGATTGCCGCGCTTCTTGCGCCTGCCAACGCAGATGACAGACTGCCCCCAGAGTTAGTGGCCTATGCCTGTCTGGTCAGCGGCATCTATGACCTGGCGCCAGTGCCGCAGATCACCGTCAATCAAGATATTCGGCTAAAGCCCGAAGAGGTGCATGCCTTGAGCCCAATGCGACACCCACTGCAGACTCGGGTGCCCATTGATATCGTGGTGGGCGGCTCAGAGACGCCCGGCTGGATTGCGCAGTCCGCCGATCTCTATCGCACCATAGAAGAACAGGGTGTCACCTGTCACTACCACGAGCGCCCTGGCCTGAATCACTTCTCGATTCTGATGGATCTTCGGGGGCCAGATGACTACACCGCCCGGCTTGTTCAGCAGGGGCTTGCCCATACCTAATTTCTGTCTGCATCTTGTTTGACTCTTAAATTATGGGGTCGATGCTTAAAACGTGACTGGCAAGGCCAGCACCGCACTGGTCGAGGGCTTGGTTAATAATACGGCCATGCCAACGATTCTTAATATCTCCGCCTATAAGTTTGTGGCGCTGGATCAGCTGCCGACTTTGCAAGAGCAGCTGTTGGCGGCCGCACTGCGCCGCGGCTACACCCCCAAGGGCTTTTGCCGCTTTGCCGAGATGATAGGCGTCTCGAAATCAGATGGATTGATTACAACTGCTGGAAGAGTGCATGCGCGATCATCTGAATGACACAGCGCTGCGTCGCGTGGCGGTGCTGGATCCACTCAAGCTCATTCTGGATAACCTGTCCCAGGACCACGAGGAAGACTGCCAGCAGAGGATCATTTTTAATTTAAACGCCACAGCTATTTTGTTGCCGACCGACCCGTGTTTAATCGTACCGTTACGCTGAAAGACTCAGGAAAATAATCTATGCGTGTGATTGATCATCGTCCCTCACTTCACATTGCTGAAGTGCCCAGCCCCACGCCCAAAGCCGGCGAAGTTCTGATTCGCGTGGCCTATGCCGGCGTGAACCGGCCCGACATCCTGCAACGCAGAGGCTCTTACCCACCCCCAGCAGATGCCACACCCTATATGGGGCTTGAGGTAAGCGGGACCATCATTGGGTTGGGAGAAGGCGTTAACAACTGGAAGGTGGGGCAGCAGGTCTGCGCGCTGACGCCAGGCGGAGGTTATGCCGAAGAGGTGGTCACCGCAGCCGGACATTGCTTTCCCATTCCCCAGGGCTTTTCAATGCTGCAGGCCGCGGCAGTGCCCGAGACTTACCTGACCGTCTGGGCCAACCTGATCGAACGCGGTCGTCTGCGCGCCGGAGAGACGGTGCTAATTCATGGTGGCTCGAGTGGCATCGGCATCACCGCAATTCATCTGGCCAAGTGGGTGGGGGCAATTGTCATCACCACCGTGGGTAACGAAGAGAAGATGCGCATCTGCACATCTCTGGGTGCGGACCACGTGATCAACTACAAGACCCAGGATTTCCAGACGGTGGTAAAAGAGATTACGCACGGCCAGGGCGTAAATATGGTGCTGGATATGGTGGCGGGCCCTTACGTGGAGAAGAATCTTCGCAGCTTGGCACTTGAAGGCCGGCTGGTGCAGATTGCTTTTCTTCAAGGCAGCAAAGTGGAAGTGGACTGGAGCACGCTGATGATGCGGCGTCTGACGTTTACCGGCTCAACACTGCGCGCGCGGCCGCTGGAAGAAAAATCGCGTCTAGTGCAGACCCTGCACGCCCGCATCTGGCCAGAGCTTGAAGCCGGTCGGCTGCTGCCTGTAATTGACTCAGAGTTCCCGTTTAACGAGGTTGAAAAGGCACATGACTTAATGGAGTCCTCGGTTCATATTGGGAAAATCATGCTGAAGGTAGGCCATGACTAATTCAGCACTCACGCCGGGGCCCGCAATCGCTGCTGGCCGCCAGCTTAAAAATAATGGGCTTTCGGGTGCTGACCAGCATGGACCAATTCTTGCCCGAAACGGACGCCAATATGGCCGAAGAAAATACACCCAAGGGGCATGTGCACGGGCCGGGAAGCGGGCATGACGATTATGTCCATGTCAGGCCTCATAGCGCTTTAGCTTATAGACCACCAGCACCCCAAACCCAAGTACCCAAAATCATTCAGAATCAACCTATGTTGCTGCAATGATTTATTATGAAAATTCTCTTTGGAAGTGGACCTAAATTAACAGCACTTCATTTTTTCAGAGATAAACTGTAAGCGCTTACACAACTGAGGTTATAAATATGTCAATAAGTTACTTAAAAAAAGCGGCCAAAACTCCTGAGACTGAAACTTCAACTGCTCTGGAAGTAGTGACCGAGATGCTATCGAATATTGAGAAGCATGGTGAGTCTGCTGTAAAAGAGTATGCATTGAAGTTGGATAAATGGTCTGGCGATATTGTGATGTCTGACCAAGCAATCAATACCGCATTAGCAGATGTACCAAGTTCTGTAAAAAAAGATATCGATTTTGCAGTCAAGCAGGTTTATGACTTTGCAATCGCTCAGAAAAATAGTATTAATGATTTTTCAACTACCTTGCATACTGGTGTCACAGCCGGTCAAAAAGTATTGCCAGTTAATGTTGTTGGATGTTATGCGCCTTCGGGGCGTTATGCCCATATTGCTTCGGCCTATATGACAGTTGCCACCGCAAAAGCAGCAGGTGTTAAAAATATTATTGCTTGTTCTAGTCCATTTCGGGGTGGCGGTATGCATCCTTATGTGCTTTATGCATTTAAGGCAGCAGGCGCGGATGTCATTATGACTCTAGGCGGGGTTCAGGCGATTGCATCATTGGCCTACGGACTATTTACTGGTAAACCTGCTGATGTCGTAGTAGGGCCTGGTAATAAATTTGTGGCAGAAGCAAAGCGTTCATTATTTGGCAAGGTGGGTATCGATGTTTTTGCTGGGCCATCAGAAATTGCAGTTATCGCAGATGAAACTGCTGATCCTAAGATCGTAGCTAGTGATCTTGTTGGTCAAGCTGAACACGGTCATGAATCACCTGCCTGGTTATTTACGACTTCAGATGCCTTGGCAAAAGAAGTAATGCAATTAGTACCGCAGATGATTGATTTATTACCGCCCACAGCTAGAGATGCTGCAGCGAGCGCTTGGCGAGATTATGGTGAGGTCATTGTATGTAGTACTCGTGAAGAGGTGGCTCAGGTATCAGATAAGTATGCGAGCGAACATCTTGAAGTGCATGCTAAAGATTTAGATTGGTGGTTGAGTAATCTCACGTGCTATGGATCCTTATTTTTAGGAGAGGAAACCACCGTTGCATTTGGGGATAAAACTAGCGGACCTAATCATGTGTTACCTACTAAAGGCGCTGCAAGATATTCAGGGGGCCTATCAGTTCATAAATTTATGAAAACACTGACCTGGCAAAAGATGACGCGTGAGGGTAGCAAGGAAATGGCTTTAGTTACTGCTCGAATTAGTCGCCTAGAGGGTATGGAAGCTCATGCTCGAACAGCAGATGATCGTTTAGAAAAGTATTTTCCTAGTGAAAAATTTGATCTTGGAGTTCCAGTAGAGATATGAGTCTGATCATTAATCAATTATTTAGTTTGCAGGGGAAAACTGCCCTAATCACCGGAGGTAGCAGTGGATTGGGTGAGGGTATCGCTCTAGCTCTCGGATTGGCTGGTGCAGAAATTGCAATCGCTGCTCGCAGAGAGGTACCATTGACTGAAGCGCTCAGTCGGCTATCTAAGCAAGGTATCAAGGCATCCTCCTTTGTCGCTGACTTAAGTGCCTTGGAACAATCTGCAGCGTTGACCAAGCAGGTGCTTAGTAAATTAGGCAAAGTAGATATCTTAGTAAATGCTGCTGGAATTAATTCACGAGAGCCTTTTGAAGCAATAACCCCTCAGAGCTGGCAAGAGCAATTGAATGTGCAACTAGCGGCACCATTTTTTATGACTCAAGCACTAGCTCCACAAATGAAAGAGCGCAACTGGGGCAGGGTAATAAATATTGCCTCTCTACAAAGTTATCGCGCCTTTGCTAACAGTGCGCCCTATGGTGCTGCCAAAGGAGGAATATTGCAGCTAACGCGTGCAATTGCTCAGGAATGGTCTAAGTTTGGCATTACCTGTAATGCAATGGGGCCTGGATATTTTCCAACGGCACTGACTGCTCCAGTGTTTAATAATCCTGCGCTAGTAAAAATGCATGCTGAAAGAACTGCAATTGGGCGAAATGGTGAGGTGCAAGATCTGAATGGACTTGCTATATTTTTAGCTAGTGATGCCTCAGCCTATATCACTGGTCAAACCATCATGATTGATGGTGGTTATACAGCTTCATAAGGAAAGTAATCATGAAAGCATTGGTCTATACACAACCCAATGAGATGCAAGTTCTGGATCGACCTTATCCCTCTTTGGATACAGATGAAGTTGTTCTGAAGATTGAATCAGTAGGTATCTGCGGCAGTGATATGCATGCTTTTCATGGGCATGATCCTCGGAGGAAACCAGGCTTAGTTCTAGGGCATGAGTTTGCGGGCACGGTGGCAGAATCCAGTTCCCCTTTATTTAGTCAAGGCCAAAGGGTTACGGGCAATCCTCTAATTACCTGTGGGCATTGTGAATATTGTTTACAAGGAAGAAATAATTTGTGCGCTAATCGCACCATGGTAGGAATGACAAGACCCGGGGCATTTGCTGAATTTATGAGCATTCCTGCCAGCTCGCTTATCGCCATTCCAGAGGGGCTGAGCTTAGATGCTGCTGCACTAACTGAGCCAGCAGCTACTGCTGTGCACGCAATTAACTTATCGATGCGTGCTCTTGAGCGACCAATTCAAGAATGTCGTATCTTAATATTGGGTGGTGGAGCAATTGGCATGTTGGCAGCATTGCTTCTAAGGTGTTATGGAGTTGATGATCTATCCGTAGCTGAAGTCAATCCCTTGCGAAGACAAGCAATAGGGAAGCATGTAGCTTGTAAAACTATTAACTCAGTTGAAGAAAAAGTAGCTGAGAATTCTTATGAGTTTGTGATGGATTGCGTCGGCGCTGCCGTGACTCGAAATACTGCTATGGCAGCCATCAAGCCTGGAGGTGTAATCATGCATGTCGGCTTGCAGGACTGGTCAAGCGAGATTGATATGCGTAAGCTCACTCTTGCTGAAATAACACTGCTTGGAACGTATACCTATTCAACTGTGGATCTCCAAGCTACGGTCAATTTACTCGCACGCAATGCTTTTGGTAATTTAGCATGGGTCGAAAAAAGATCTCTTGAGGATGGTGCCAAAGCATTTGACGATCTACACTATGGTAAAAGTGCCTCTGCAAAAGTTTTACTTAAACCATTCACCTAATTTTAATAATCCCTGAGCTGTAATACTGTAAGACTGCA
>CANISN010000030.1 GCA_947470165.1 Burkholderiaceae bacterium
AATAAGAATCCATCGCGCTCACCACCAGCAATCCGATGAATCGAAAGCGGTCTTGAGAGGGTGAGGGAGTTAGAGGCACCACTGTGATTTTGCTCAGGAGCGATCACAGTCACTTTTCCGAGTGGGCGAATGGCATTCACTAAAGCCAAAAGACCAGGTGCTAAATAGCCATCATCATTGGAAATCAGAATATGTGGCTTTTTTGTGTTTTCACTCATGAATTTCAATACCTTAATAGCACTTCTATCGCATAGTTAAGCTTTGGCAGTTAGGCTTAAGCTGCGTCCTCTAAACCACCCATATATTACTGGTAATACGAGGAGTGTCAGAATTGTGGTGGTCACCATACCGCCAACGATGACCAGTGCTAGGGGTCTTTGAGCCTCAGAACCAATCGAATGGGATAAAGCGGCTGGTAAGAGGCCGAGACCAGAAAGTGCAGCAGTCATTAATACCGGACGAACGCGCAATGAAGCACCCTCCACCATCACGTCTTTCATCTCTCCATGCTCGGTAACCGCCGTCTTATTAATAAAGGAGATTAGGATGACGCCATCCTGAATAGCAATACCAAAAAGTGATAAAAAACCAAAGAAGGCGGAGATGCTCAAAGTCTCGCCAGCTAAGTGCAAGGCAAGCACTCCGCCAATGGCGGCAAAGGGTACATTGATCATCACAATTACCGCATCTCGAAAATTACCAAAAGCACTAACGAGTAATAAGAAGATGCCAAGTAGTGCAAGTGGCACAATCAGCATCAGCTTCTTTTGTGCTTGCTTCATCTGATTAAACTGACCATCCCAGCTGATCGAGTAATTTGGTGGCAAGGTGATATTTTGCTCAACTAAGAATTGCGCATCTTCTACAGCGCTACCTAAGTCACGACCACGCACGCTAAACTTAATCGCAATATAGCGCTTACCCGCTTCACGATAAATAAAGAATGGCCCATCAGAGAGCTGCACGGTAGCCACCATCGACAAAGGAATCGCGGGGCCACTTGGTGAATCCACTAAAAGGTGGCCAATATCTGCAATATCATTACGGCTACCCTCATTTAAACGAATGGCAATACCGAAAGTTTTTTCATCTTCCAAGAGATTGGTTACTGCAGCTCCCCCAATAGCGTTAGCCACTACCCTCTCAATATCATTCACATTAATACCGTAGCGAGCAGCACGCTCACGATCAATCTGAATATTCAGTGTTGGTTGACCAAGCTCTTTCAAAATACCTTCATCTGCAACCCCACGAACTTTCTTAAGCTGCTCAATCACTTCGTGGGCTTTTTGATCTAATACCTCTAAGTCAGTACCGTAAATCTTGACGGAGTTCTCACCCTTCACACCTGAAAGCGCCTCGTTGACGTTATCTTGAATATATTGTGAGAAGCTATAGGTGATACCTGGGATCTTATTTAGCTCAGTCTCGAGATGGACAATCAAGGCTTTCTTACTTGAGCCGCTTGGCATCTTATCGGGACTCTTGAGATATAGACCGTACTCTTGGTTAAATACACCAGTAGAGTCAGTACCATCATCAGGCCGACCAATTTGAACGGCAACCTTATCAATTTCAGGCTGCTTTAAGAAGGTTTCGCGTAACTGATTAGCGACCTTAACGGAGTAATCTAGATCTACTGTATTTGGCAAGGTTACGCGCAACCAAATATTGTTTTCTTCTAGAGTGGGCAAGAATGCTGTTCCCAGACGGGTCACACTTAATAAAGTAAGGCCCAAAACAAAAAGCGCTACTGAGAAGACTGTTAAAGGACGATCCATCCATTTTCTCAACAAAGGCTTATACGCATTGAGAAGCTTGGTCATGAAACCGGGTTGTTTGTGCTGTAAGTTCTCACCAAATACCAAAGAGATCATTGCAGGCAGAAAAGTTAAACTCAAAATCACAGCCGCAATGAGCGCAAAGCCCATCGTAAATGCCATAGGCTTAAAGATGATTCCTTCGACTCCACCCATAAAAAACAATGGGGAGTAAGCAACAATGATGATGCCCGTTGAATAAATCATGGCACGCTGCACTTCACTAGTAGCCAAAATAATACTTTGGTTCAGGCGCTTGCCGCCCTGCTCTAAATGACGCATCACGTTCTCGGTCAGAATAACGGCAGAGTCAACGATGACTCCAAAGTCAATAGCGCCTAAGGAGATCAAATTGGCCGGCACACTCCATAAATGCATCTGAATAAACGATACACAAAGTGCTAAAGGAATAACTGCTGCAACTACTGCTGCTGCCCGCAAATTACCCAAGAAGAAAAATAGGACTGCTAGCACTAAAGAGATACCAAAAAACAGGGTGTGCTTCACGGTGCCAATAGTAATATCTAAGAGCACCTGTCGGTCATAGAAAGGCTTTACTTGAATACCGGGTGGAAGAACTTGCCTATTAATATTGTCAACCGTAGTTCGGACACGGGCTAACACTTCGGTGGCATCCTCGCCACGACGTAAGTAAACGATGCCCTCTACAGAATCTGGATTGTCATTGAATTGGAATAAGCCTAAGCGCGGCGCATTACCAATCTCGACTCTGGCGACATCACCAATTCGAACTGGCACATCATTGCGAATGGTAATCACGACACGCTTAATGTCATCAATATTTTTCAGCAAGCCTACTCCGCGCACAACAAATTGCTGCTCGCCACTAGGTAGTAGACCGCCACCAGTATTGCTATTGGCATTCGTTAAGGCAGCGATGAGTTCATTTACAGTCACGCCCTTAGATTGCAGACTTTCTGGACTCACAATCACTTGATACTGACGTACCTTGCCGCCAAAAGAGGAAACATCGGCCACACCAGGAGTCTGCTTTAATGCCTTATAGATATCGTAATTCTGCAAGGTTTTCAATTGTGTAGATGAGGCGTAATCCGACTTGACCTCGTAACGCATAATCTCGCCAGTTGCATCAGAATCTGGACTTACACTTGAAGTTACTCCAGAGGGAAAATTGACATTAGATAGACTGGTAATGAAACGTTGGCGTGCCCGAAATGGATCTGTCGTGTCATCGAATTTAAGTGTGACAACCGACAAGCCAAATAAAGAAACTGAGCGAAAAGCTTGCAGGCCCGGAATACCTGCTAATGCATTCTCAACGGGGATGGTGACTTGCTGCTCTACCTCAGTCGTACTTCTACCAGGCCATTGTGAAATCGCCTGAATAGTCAAAGGCGCAACACCAGGGTAAGGCTGAATGGGTAACTTGGAGAGACTAAACGCACCCAGACCAAGCAATACTACCGAGGCAACGATTACCAGCACTCGTTTCTCGAGTACGCCTCGGATAAAGGAGGTAAATGCGCTCACTTAGTCTTCCTGCTTAGCGAATCGATCGTTTAATAATACGGCACCTTCAGCCAAAATACGGGAGCCTGGCTCAACACCTTGGGTAATGGCAAAAGTCTTGCTATTGAGGTCATAGCCTTTTACAGGCAGGCGGCGATAAGCTTCATCACCCACCTTAATAATGATGTAACGCATCTCCCGAATGCGTACTACTGCAGTTTGGGGCACAACGATGGCATCAGCCATGCCCGTTGTCAGTTTTGCTGAAGCATACATATCCGGACGCAAGAGATCGTCATTGTTCTCAATGTCTGCACGAATTAATAAAGCCCTCGTTTGCGGATCCACTGTGGGAGCCACATAGTTTGCATATGCGACAAACTCTTTACCAGGATAAGCCTCTACTTGCAGCACCATTTTTTGACCCGGCTTAACAAAACGAAAATCTTGTTCAAACACATTTCCTAAAAACCACAGTTGCTTTGGGTCTGCCAAAGTGGCAATCACATCGCCAGCACTCACTGCTGATCCTGGCTCTACATTCCGTTTAACCACGACACCTTTTAAGGGAGCGCGCATTATTAAATTAGCCTGAGTCCTGCCAGTTGTTTCAATAGACCTGATATCAGCATCGCCAGCACCTAGATTGCGCATACGGTTTGCTGCAGCTTGCTGCGTAATACGGGCATCACCTAGTAAGTCACTCATGGTCCTAGTAGATTCCAGCACCTTAGCGGTTTTGGATGACAGCAAATACTCTTGCTGTGCAGAGATAAATTCGGGACTATAAAGCTCTACAACTGGGGAACCAATATTGACTTCAGCGCCATCAAAAGCATAAATACGTTCTACCCGACCTGGTGCACGCGCGGATAACACTTTCGATTTTTCGGCATTAAATGCCAGGCGGCCTGGCACTTTAATATCGACTGGTACCTGCGCTTTTATAGCAGTTTGAAAGGTATAAATTTCTGGGTTGAGTTTGATGCCTGGCAGTTTTAATTCCAAAATGCCGCTCTTATCCACTTTGAGCGCTTTATCAGCAGCTTCGATTTTGACAGTACGATTTACATTGGTAATGCGGCCGAGCACAATACCCAAAGATAGAATCGTAAATGCGACAGCGGCCAAGCGAACGCGCTGACGATTTTGGGGGCTCAGATTCCAATACAAACCAGAAGCGCTAGCAAATGCCACTTGCAAGCGATGTCCGCCAAATCGCAGACCTTTATCAACGATAGGCCTGGCTTTATCGATAATAGGCTTTGCTTTATCAGCAAGTTGTTTTAAAAAAGAAAGAATTTTGTCTTTCAACACTGCTCCTTAAAAAGGTTCTTTGCCAGCTGTCACTAGCAATACTGCTTGCGCTTGCAATAGATTACTTTCTGCAAGCGCTAATTGAACTTCGAGGTTACGCAATTGTGTTTGCGCTGTCAGTAAATCATTAAAACCCTGACCATTATTAGAGTATTGCGTTAAACCCACTTTATAGGCAGCGTCCGCTTGGGGCACTTGGCGCTCTTTTAAGAATTGGGTTTGATTTTTGGCCTGCTCGTAGCTAGCGAATGCACTATTGACCGCCAAGGTGATTTGCTGACGATTCGAAATATTGCCCGCTTCAGCAGCCGCTTGATTGCGCTTTGCCTGCTCTACTCCGTATTTTTCCTTAGTGAAGAAATACAGTGGAATGATTAGGTCTAACTCTAACTGATAAAACATCGCGCCATTGTTTGCAGCAAAAGGACCGCGTGGCGTGAATGAAGATCCAATCACTTGAAAGTCAGGAAGGTAGGCTTTCTTGGCCAAATCCACACCCTTACGCGCAGAATCTAATTGCAGGGCAGAACTCTTTAATGCTGGATGACTTGTTTCTGCATAGTCTTCTAATTCAAGTAAGGTTGGCATGCCACTCATTGCCCGGCGCGCATCACCACGCAGAACCAATTTCTCTCTGGAATGACGTCCTACTAAGGTATTGATATTATTCAGCGCCACTTGTAGTTGACGCTCGACATTGAATTGATCTGCCTGAGCAGCGCTCTGAGATACCTGCGCATTGAGATACTCAACATATGCTGCGGCATTATTAGAGTAGCGCGCTTTAGCCACATTCTTAATCATCTCCAAACGCATCACGGATTCTTTGAGAACTTGGAGCTGCTTTTGTGAGGCTAAGGCGGTGTAGTACAGGGTTGATAATTGCGCACCGAGTTGCAAGTAAGTCGCCTCACTTTGAGCTAGCAGAGCCTCAGCATTGGTATTGGCAATATCCGATGCCAAACTTTTTTTGCCTGGGAACTGAAATGGTTGAGCAATCGAGATCGCGTTATTACTACTAATGCCATTGGAATTTTGCGAAGTTGGCGTATTGGCACCACCTAAAGCAAATGGAGAATTCACTGGCATACCAGACCACACTAAACCGACTTGCGGATTGGCAGGAGCATTAATCTGTGGAACGGTTGCCTTAGCTGAAAGATAAGATTCACGCAGTGAAGATAACTGAGGGTTGTTGAGTTTGAGCTCAGCCCAGAGTTGTCGTAAATCCATTTCGGCTGGGCCCGATGGTGCTCCCTTGGTATAAATCTGAGGGGTATTCGTTGGTGATACCGGCGCAAATATAGAGGCCGCTTTTGCAGGATTAGGCTCACTACCCACAACTGCAGGAGCAGTCAATAACTCCTTAGATTCACTTCTCTGAACGGTCACGCTCGCGGTATTGTTTTGCGCCAATACTAAGGTACATAAAAGTGCAAAAGCGACAGCGAATAGAGCCCTATGAATAGGGTTGACTGTTGTCGTAGCGGGTTCGCTAGTTTTCGTATTGCCGGAAATCAAGTCGGCTGCCTCTAAATCGTTCTAATGCTGTTTTGAATAAGCCCAAAGGTGAATTTACTTACTTTTTATAGGGTTTTAATGATTATAGGTGAGAAAACCCAAAAGTCTATTAATTGAGGGTTTCTATCTTATTGATTCTAAAGATAATAATCAAATGTGACTACTCTGCAATGCTTAAAACTCAGCATGTACCCTAAAAGACAGAACGTTCACTGGGCCTCGGGCAGCGTTATAGGCTGGATTAATGATGTGCTGAAAGTTCAATCCTGCCAAAACATTCTTAATCACCGTGGCGTTGTAATACACCTCTCCAATGCGCTCTGGCGAATAGGAAATCGTCTGACTAGCACTGGCATAGTCCCCAATGAAATAAGACGCACCACCTGCTTTTAGGTAGCCGCGACGAAAGCTCGATAAACCGTTTTGCATCGCTGAGATACCGATGCTGTCATTGGGGCGCTTCCAGCTACTACCATTCATCCCCATACCAATCGATACAGAATTGTCAGCTTCGGTAAACGACATGGTTTCGGTATGACCATCGGATGTGAAAGCGCGACCATAAACACCGAGGTCTTTAGTTAAGGCTTGCTCGCCATGTAGACCAATACCCGTTTTGATTTGATTGCTGGTACGGACATTATTAATTGCTTGGGTACCCTGACGCGCATTCGGATTTTGATTAATGTAGTTCGTGGCATCTTCAAAACGCGCCAGCTTCATTTGATTGCGATAGGCTAAGACGCTGACCTTACCTGGAAGGTCAGCAATATTGTGCTGTCTCTCCACCTCTGCTTGATCACCATAGGCATTAAAGATTTGCCAATTAAGTTCTCGTCCATTAGGTGATTTTGGGGCGAGCATTCTGGAGGCTCGCATGACCCAGTTATCTAAATACCACTCTCCTGCTAAACCCCAGCTATAACCACGCGCATCAGCGGCGTAGTCATAAGCCAGATAGGTCATATTGCCCCAGTTCATAAACTGTACTCGTGGATCTTTGGCGTAACGACTGTCATCAAAAATATCGAGTGTGGAAAACTGACCACCAGTTAGGACCACCCGATTAGTGCTGACTGTTTGGGTAATTTGATTGGCTTCATTTTCAAGAACGAGCTTATCGCCCTCTTGATTAATGGTGTGCCGAGCAAAGGCTCTGGCAGAATAAAACTTTGCTTGCGCACCGGTAGCTTTACTACCTTCGCCATTGGTAAATCCACCCAAACCAACTAAGCCAGAAAACGGCACACCAGAAATCACTTCCGGGTTGAAGTACACATCGGTATTGGGTGCAATGCGAGACCCCATGAATAAAGTTCCAGACCAGGTGTAGCTCATCGACTTTTGAGCATTCAAACTATTCGGACCAGAATAAGATGAGTTGAAATTGTTATAACGCTGATTCACATAAGTTGTTTGCCCGTGAATATTGACCGGTAAGCCAAAAAGCTCGCCTTCTGTTGGCACGCCATCAATAGGGGCAGCAAAAGTAGCGATTTGGTCTGAGCCTGATCCTGCTTTTTGGGCGAGCGCAGTCGTGCTAGCTAGAGCAGCAAGCAAGCTTAGCAGGAAAAGATAGGACTTGTGGGTCATTCACAATTTCACAGTAGATAGTAAAAACGGTAATTCACCAAATCTACTAGGGCATTTAATAAGACAAATGAAACAGCCACCATTTGCGATTACAGCTAGGAGTAGTAAAGGACATATTATCTCCATAGCATTGGAATGTACCTCAAATTTATGTCGATTCGGTGACTCGTTAGGGTCTATTGCTATTAGGCTAGCTAGCGCTTGAGGTCTCGGTAAAAATTTTCATGGACCCCATAGCCCATTAATACGATTTGAGTCCTGTCCAGACTGACCGAGTAGGCTAACAACATTTGCTGCCGCAAGTAGCGAAACTTATATACCTGAACCCCCAATAAATCACCCTTCTTCATATCGCCAACAAAGGGCTCAGAGATAATTGCCTTGACTACAGAATCAAGGGTCTTCTTTTCAGCGGGGGAAATTTTCTTAATGGCCCGATCAAATCGTGGGGTTGTTGATATCCTCATCCAAATTTGTAGGGAGCAAGATTGCCGGCTTTGACCTCTTCAATACTCACCAGCATATCTTGGAGCATATGAATAGGCAGGTCAGGATTTTCCTCAGCCACCTTCCCTAAGCGGGCCCAATACTCAATTTGTTTTGGAACGGATCGATGCATTGCTTGAGCGTAAGGCCTAGCATCTTCTACCAAAAGATCAGATAACTTGATTGTGATAGCCATGATGACCCCCTTATTGAACTGGTATTAATTTAACACAAAAGGTTGCAAAAAGCAACTTTTTCTTAAGTACGCCATTCAAAGGACTTTAGGGTGTAGCTTACTTACCTCTAGCCTACTGTGCGCCGATCCATCAGCGCTCTAGCTAAAGTGCCAGCATCAACATACTCGAGCTCACCACCGACTGGAATCCCTCTGGCAATGCGAGTGACTTTAATCCCTTTGGATTTGAGCACTTCACCGATGTAATGGGCTGTGGCTTCACCTTCACTCGTAAAGTTCGTAGCGAGCACGACTTCTCTAACTGGCACGCCAGTATCAGGCGCTTCAATGCGAGCGAGCAATCGATCAAAATGGATTTCATTAGGGCCCATACCATCTAGCGGTGAGATGCGACCCATGAGAACAAAGTAATTGCCTTTAAAGCTTAGCGTCTGCTCGACCATCACTTGATCTGCTGGTGTTTCTACAATACATAGCAAAGATGGATCACGACGGTCATCACCACAAGTAGTACAGATTTGGATTTCTGAAAACGTATTACAACGCGTGCAGTGACCAACGGTTTCTACTGCTTCACCCAATGACTGGGCTAATACGGCTGCGCCATTGCGATCATGCTGCAAAAGATAAAAGGCCATGCGCTGTGCAGACTTAGGCCCTACTCCTGGCAGAACACGTAATGCCTCGATCAATCGACCAAGTGCATCTTGAGGGGCTTCATGACGTGCCATTAAGAAATAACTATCAAAATGGTAACTTAAATCCAGGAGGCATTGGCATACCAGCCGTAGCACCAGACATCACTTGTGAGCTCGCCGCTTCGACTTGCTTAAATGCTTCGGTATAGGCCGTTACTAGCAAGTCTTCAAGCATCTCACGGTCATCCATGGCACCTGGATCAATCTGGACGCGTTTCATTTCATGTTTGCCAGAGATGGTGACTTTAACGAGTCCACCAGCAGCTTGACCAGTGACTTCCAGCGCAGCCAATTGCTCTTGCGCTACTTTCATCTTCTCTTGCATCTGCTGAGCTTGTTTCATCAAGCCAGCAAGGCCACCTTTCATCATCGCTTTATTTCCTTTTATTAGCTAATCTTGCGGATATCTATAAATCTATTTTGTTGAGAATCAAAACCTTTTTTAGTGCGGCTTTACAGAGCCACCCACGACCTTAGCGCCAAACTCTTTTTCTAATTGCAAAATAAAGGGGTCTTGCGCAATCAGTTGCTCTGCGTTTTGTCTTTTCTCTTGATGAATTTGGGCATCGACCTTCGCTACTGTCTTGCCTTCGAGCTCGCCTTTTTCAATCACGACTTTGACGGGTTTACCAAAGTGCGCCGTTAAGGCATCAGCAAGGCGACCAATGGATGCTTCTGAAGCAAGCTGGAGCATCGGCGTAACAACGCTTGCACGTACGCCCGCTGGTTTGTCATCCCAATCTTGCAATTCTGTCTGAAAGGCTAACTGTTGCACTAAACCTTTTACTGGTAATTGGCGCATCAAGGCATGCCAATCTGGACGCTCAGCTGCTGATGCAGCCGCTGTTGGAGCTGGAGTTACTGCAGCAGCAGGCTTAGTTGCTGCAGTAGCCGGAGCAGCTCTTACAGAAGCAGCAGTTTGATTGGCTGGGCTAGAGGATCTTGGCGCTGAAGTTACCGAAGCTAACGGTGGTGCTGAGTTACTAGTGTTACCCCCTGCTCTGCCAGGAGTTTCATTGCCAGGACGAAAAGCGAGCATACGCAAGAGGGTCATGGCAAAGCCAGTTTGCTCATCAGGAGCCAGTGATAAATCAGGGCGGCTGGTAATACTGATTTGGTAAAAAAGTTGTGCCTCTTCTTTAGTGATTGCACTGGATAAGCGATGAATCTCTGAGGCTTCTGGCCAATCATCTAAAACCGATTCAGGAACAATTTGCGCGGCAGCGATTTTTTGTATGAGGCTAGATAAATCAGCGAGTGCTAATGAGAAAGACATACTGCGCTCACCCATCTCATTACTAATCGCTAGTAATGCTGCGCCATCTTTGGCAATTAATGAATCTAGGATTCTGATCAGATAAGCATCATCTAAGGTGCCCAGCATTCCGCGCACTGCTTCCTCGGATACTTTGCCAGCGGCATATGCAATCGCTTGGTCAGTCAGCGATAAGGCATCACGCATCGAGCCTTGAGCTGCTTTTGCTAAAACCCGCAGTGCATTGGTTTCGTAATCGACTTTTTCTGCGGCGAGGACTTTTTCTAAATGTTCAACAATGAGTGGTACAGGCATTTGCTTGAGGTTGAACTGCAAGCAACGCGACAAAATCGTGACCGGAATCTTTTGCGGATCCGTGGTCGCTAGTATGAACTTCACATGTTCAGGCGGCTCTTCGAGCGTTTTGAGCATGGCATTAAAAGCATGATTGGTGAGCATGTGCACCTCGTCAATCATGTAGACCTTGTAACGGGCATTACTCGGTGCGTAGGCCGCTTTTTCTAATAGAGCAGCAATGTCGTCTACCCCACGATTACTCGCCGCATCCATCTCGATATAGTCAATAAAACGCCCTGCATCGATTGCTAGGCAAGCGGGACATTTTCCGCAGGGCTCTGAAGTCATCTTGCCAGAGCCATCAGCTCCAATGCAATTGAGCGCTTTTGCCATAATGCGGGCAATGGTCGTCTTACCCACTCCACGAGTACCGGTAAAGAGCCAAGCGTGGTGCAATCGACCCTGATCTAAGGCATGGGTTAAGGCTTTAACCACATGGTCTTGTCCCACCAATTGGGAGAATGTTTTGGGGCGCCACGAACGGGCTAAAGCTAATGCGGTCATGCTCTCCATTCTAACAAGCTAAAATGGGAATTGGATGGGCCTCCCCGCATGGCGGTTTGGATAACCTGGTCAGGTCGGGAACGAAGCAGCCAAACCCAATTCTGTCAGTGCCGGGGGTCAGGCTCATCCACCTGATTTTTAAGTCTTTATTTGTGTTGGGTTTTGTCTACCAAACAAAGATTTGTGTCACTTAACTATGTCGCACAGAGGCGCTAACTGTTGTTTGCTGCGGTAAAGCAATAGCTAGTTCAAAAGGTAGTTAGGTCTATCAGACCCAGAAGAATTAGCTCTGGTAATAATTAAAATAATGCCAACTACATAACTAATCACCACTAGGTGACATTCGATGCGCATAGTGACCAAGGTAAATATTTATCACTACAAGGCGATATTTAAACAGGGCTCATATAAGTGTCAGCTTTATAAGCAATAGTCGAGTTTAGCGAAAACTATCCCTGTAATGAAAGCAAAGAATCCAAGGGGACGGCGCTCAAAGGGTTAAAAAAAATACCCCCACCTAAATTGATGGGGGTATTAAGGTTAAAGAAATATTATTTCTTAGGAGGCATTCCGCCACCAGCTGCTGGTGCAGCTGCTGCTGGTGCAGCCGCAGCTGGTTTCGGTGCTGGTGCAGCGGCAGCTGGTGGTGGTGCAGCTGGTTTTGGTGCTGGTGCAGCGGCAGCTGGTGCTGGTGCCGCAGCGGCTGGTTTTGGCGCTGCTGCTGGAGCTGAAGTCTGAGCAAAAGCTACGCCAGAAGCTAATCCTAATGCCAAAATTGATAATAATTTATTCATTTACATCTCCTATTTATGTGAAATTTCACTTCATGGTTAAATTAAATCTACAACGAACAACATACTTCAACTGACTAAAAAAATTATCTACCAAAAGGTGATGGGTTGATAAAACTACCACCTGTTGCAGGGCTTAAATTAATGATTTGTGATCCAGTTGTCGCAGAATTCATATTTTGAAGAGGCGTGTTATTAATAAAGTTGGCTGGTTGGCTGCCAAGATTGCCCTGTCCAGGGGATGGGTTTTGTGGCGCGTTATTTACATTGGACTGCCCTGATGACGCACCGGGCATCTGATTCATCCCGCCTGGCATCTGACCCATACCTGGGGATTGATTCATACCACCGGGCA
>CANISN010000031.1 GCA_947470165.1 Burkholderiaceae bacterium
ACTCTAACTTCGTAATACCGATACCATGTTCGCCAGAAATCACACCATCCAATGAGCGGGCTAATTTCATAATCCGATCGACAGCGCGATGAGCATCTTGCAACATCTCATAGTCATCCGAGTTCACTGGAATATTGGTATGCACATTACCGTCACCTGCATGCATATGAAGCGCTATGAATACTCGCTTGCGCAAAATCTTTTTATGGATAGCCTCCAGCTCATTAAGAATTAGCTCAAATGCTAGTCCGCCGAAAATGATTCTCAGTTCGGCGCGGACCTCTGTCTTCCAAGAGGTGCGCAGACTGTAGCTCTGAAGATCTGGAAAATACGTATCCATCTGCGTAAGCCACTCAGTCCATTGCACCCTTACCTTACTAATCAATTCAAGTGCTTGTTGAACGCGATCACCTAAAATTTCTGCAGTTGGGATTTCATAATCTGCGCTTGCCTTACCTAATGGCAAAGTACTCTTTTTTAAGAATGCTTCTAGGCTATCTAGTACTTGCAGTTTGTTTTTAAGGGAGAGTTCGATATTGATACGTTCGATACCGTCGGTATACTCCCCCATGCGAGGCAATGGAATCACCACATCTTCATTAATCTTGAAAGCATTGGTATGGCGAGCGATCGCAGCGGTACGAGCACGGTCTAACCAGAACTTCTTTCGTGCTTCAGCGCTCACAGCCACAAAGCCCTCACCAACGCGATTATTGGCCATTCGAACGACTTCACTCGTCGCTGCAGCTACAGCCTCTTCATCATCACCAGCGATATCACCAATCAATACCATCTTAGGCAAGGCATTGCGCTTAGATTTAGTGGAATACCCAACCGCCCTCAAATAGCGATCATCTAAGTGCTCTAAGCCGGCCAGGATTGGGCCACCATTCTTAGTCAGGCCATCAAGGTAAGCCTTAATCTCGACAATACTGGGTATCGCCTCACGTGCTTGTCCAAAAAACTCCAAGCAAACAGTACGCATGTATTTAGGCATCCTGTGCAAAATCCATGTTGCACTCGTAATTAATCCATCACAGCCTTCCTTTTGAACGCCCGGCAGGCCCGATAAAAACTTATCAGTTACATCCTTGCCCAAACCTTCTTTACGGAAGTGCTTGCCCTCTACTTCAAGAATTTCTGTTTTTAAGATTCGTTGGCCGGGCACAGTGGAACCATCTGACCAAGTTAACTGAAAGCGAACTTTTTCTACAACGTGAATTTTTCCAAGATTGTGATCCAAACGTTCAACATCCAACCAATTGCCGTCTGGATCCACCATACGCCAGCTAGCTAAGTTATCTAAGGCTGTACCCCAGAGAACCGCCTTTTTACCACCGGCATTCATAGCGATATTGCCACCAATACAGCTAGCATCAGCAGAAGTAGGATCAACAGCAAAAACAAGACCAGCACGCTCTGCAGCATCTGCGACTCTGCGAGTCACCACACCAGCGCCCGTAAAGATCGTCGAAACTTCATGATCAACACCAGGCAAACGTTTTTGCTGCACGCTATCAATTTGTTCAAGCTTCTCAGTGTTAATGACTGCTGACATGGCATAAAGCGGAATAGCGCCGCCGGTATAACCCGTTCCCCCTCCACGCGGAATGATCGTCAAGCCCAATTGAACGCAGGCCTTCACTAAACCTGGAATTTCAGATTCGTAATCAGGCTTAAGCACCACAAGTGGAAATTCAACACGCCAGTCCGTTGCATCAGTAACGTGTGCTGCACGAGAAACACCATCAAAACAAATATTGTCAGAGGCAGTAATTCGGCCAAGCTCTTTGAGAGCACGCTTACGAATCTCGGCAACCTCTTTAAAGCCCTGTTCGAAACTGTCTACTGCCTGATGCGCGGCCTTCAATAAAACCTGCACTTGCTCAGCAGACTCGCCACTCGATCTTTTATTCACTTCGCCAAGACGATGCCATAGCGCATCAATCAATAATTGACGGCGATTGGCGTTATCTAACAGATCATCTTGCAAAAAGGGGTTGCGTTGAACCACCCAAATGTCACCCAATACCTCGAACAACATGCGAGCCGAACGACCAGTGCGACGCACCCCACGCAAATCATTCAGAACGCGCCATGAATCCTCTCCCAGCAAACGTATGACGATTTCGCGGTCGGAAAAAGAGGTGTAGTTGTAGGGGATTTCTCGAAGGCGGGGTGAACTTGCCTCGGCATCAAGCAACTGGTTTAAAGCTAAGGGAGCGTTCATAGCGTCATATTTGGTAAATATGCATTTTAATTGAGTGATCTTGATATTGGCAGGAAACCTAGAAAGATGTTGACTATAGGTCATAAACCCTTGCAAATTTAAGGGCTTAGAGCCTATTCATGGTACGCTCATCGCATGGCAACGAACTATTTAAAGAAAATTTTATCGGCCCGAGTCTACGATGTGGCCAGGGAAACAGAACTCCAAGTAGCGCCCGAACTGACCAAGCGCTTAGGCAACCAAGTTTTACTTAAAAGAGAGGATAACCAGCCGGTTTTCTCCTTCAAATTGCGTGGCGCCTATAACAAAATGGCACATTTGCCTCCAGCAGCCCTAAAACGAGGAGTCATTACAGCCTCAGCGGGTAATCATGCCCAGGGCGTAGCCCTAGCGGCGGCAAAAATGAAGTGCAAAGCAGTCATCGTGATGCCCCTCACAACACCGAGTGTCAAAATCGACGCAGTCAAGGCGAGAGGCGGATCTTGGGTCGAGGTGATCTTGCATGGCGAATCCTATAGCGATGCATTCAAATACTCTGAACTTTTGGAGAAAAAACGGAGCTTAGCCTTTGTTCACCCATTTGATGATCCCGATGTGATTGCTGGTCAAGGAACCATTGCCCAAGAAATCCTTCAACAGCACCAAGAACCAATTGATGCAATCTTTGTGGCTATTGGTGGTGGCGGTTTAATTGCCGGTATTGGCGAATATGTAAAGGCAGTTAGCCCTAAAACCAAAGTCATCGGGGTTCAGTCAATAGACTCGGATGCCATGAGAAGATCACTTGAAGCGAATAAGCGCATCGAAATGAAAGATGTTGGTCTCTTTTCAGATGGCACAGCAGTCAAGCTAGTGGGTAAAGAAACCTTTCGTATTTGCAAACGTGTTGTGGATGACATTGTCACCGTAGATACCGATGAAATCTGCGCAGCTATTAATGATGTCTTTACTGACACACGCAGCATTCTCGAGCCAGCTGGCGCCCTTGCTATTGCCGGCATGAAAAAATATGTAGAAAAGCATCGCCTTAAAAAGAAAACCCTAGTCGCTATTGCTTGCGGTGCCAATATGAATTTCAGCCGTTTGCGCTTTGTGGCAGAGCGTGCAGACGTTGGTGAATCTCGCGAAGCGGTTTTCGCAGTCACCATTCCTGAGGAGCGCGGTTCCTTTAGACGCTTTTGCGAATTACTTGGCAATCGCAATGTCACTGAATTCAACTATCGTATCGCCGATCAAAGTGAGGCGCATATCTTCGTTGGCATTGGGACGCAAAAAGCAGCCGATAGTACAGTAATTGCTAGACATTTTCGTAAAGCGAAATTTGCAACGATTGACCTGACTCATGATGAGCTTGCCAAGTCTCACCTGCGTCATATGGTGGGTGGTCGCTCTATGCTGGCAAAAGATGAGTTGCTATACCGCTTTGAATTTCCTGAGCGTCCAGGTGCGCTAATGAAATTCCTCACCAGCATGGCGCCCAATTGGAATATTAGTCTTTTTCATTATCGTAATCACGGTGCTGACTATGGCCGCATCTTAATAGGAATTCAGGTTCCTCAGAATGAGCAGAAGAAATTTCAAAAGTTTTTAGCTTCGCTCGGTTATCCGCATTGGGATGAAACCGATAACCCTGCTTATCGTCTGTTTCTAAATTGAGATGTAATTCGTAAATGTCATACACACTTAACGGAAAACTCGTTGTTGCGATTTCATCGCGCGCGCTATTTGATTTTGAAGAAGAAAATCGTATCTTCGAATCTACCGATGACAGCGCCTATATGAAGCTGCAACTAGAGCGCTTATCTAAAGCTGCTCAGACCGGAGTTGCCTTTCCACTGGTAAAGAAGTTGCTAGCCTTCAATGAAGAAGGCGAGCAACGGGTTGAAGTGGTAATCCTGTCGCGCAATGACCCCGTTAGCGGTCTTCGAGTCTTCCGCTCTGCTGAGCATCATGGCTTACACCTGGAGCGTGGTGTATTCACGCGCGGGCGACCACCCTACCACTATTTACGTTCACTGCACGCCAACCTATTTCTCTCGGCAAACGAAGATGATGTCCGAGCAACAATTGATGCGGGCTTTCCCGCAGCGCGTGTCTACCCAGAATCGAGTAAGACCGCAGAGTCTCACCCTAATGAAGTCCGCATTGCCTTTGACGGAGATGCAGTCCTTTTTTCTGACGAAGCAGAGCAAGTGTTTCAGAGTGAAGGTTTAGTAGCTTTTGTTGATCATGAAAGCAAGAAGGCTGCTATTCCTTTACCGCCTGGTCCATTTAAACCTTTACTAGAGGCACTGCATCACTTGCAACGCTCTACTAGCGAGAAAGGTATGCGGATCCGCACCGCCCTGGTAACCGCTCGATCAGCGCCTGCCCATGAACGGGCTATTCGTACTTTGATGGCCTGGGGTATTGATGTCGATGAAGCGATGTTCCTCGGCGGACTTTCTAAAAGCGAATTCCTCCGCGAGTTTGAGCCAGACTTTTTCTTTGATGATCAAACTGGTCACTGCCAGTCTGCGGCATCCGTAGCACCTACTGGTCATGTCGTATCTGGCGTATCCAATAAACCGAAAAGCTAAGTAGCCTATTAGTCAAGCAACAAAATCAATTTATTTCATGGCAATACTTCCCCTCGGTCTAGCTTCGCAATATCCCGATCAATATGATCCAAGCTTGCTCTTTCCTATTCCACGCGCTGAGAATCGACTCAAGCTAGGTATCAAGCCAGGGCAAGCCTTGCCATTTGTTGGGGTTGATATTTGGAATGCCTTTGAGCTGAGTTGGCTTAATAAAAAAGGGAAGCCGCAGATTGCTTTAGCGGAGTTTCAAGTGCCAGCAGATTCACCGAATATGATTGAATCTAAGTCATTCAAGCTTTATCTCAATAGCTTCAATAGCGCTCGTTTTGAAGATGAAGCTAAAGTACAAGAGAGATTAATAACTGATTTATCGGCGGTTGCCGGCAGCAAAATTTCTACCCGCATTAATCTAACTGAAGCTGTTGCGAAAAAGGGCATCCAAGAAATGAGTGGAGTCCTCATGGATCGTCTCGATATTGAGGTGGATCCAAAATTGTCGGCAGATCCTGCGCTACTCGAAGTAAATGAAGCATTTGGACCCATCGAGCAGTGCTTAGTTTCTCATTTACTCAAATCGAATTGCCCGGTCACCGGTCAACCTGACTGGGCAAGCATACAAATTCGTTACCAAGGACGCCCAATCCTTGAAGAAGGTTTATTGCGCTATCTGATCGGCTTTAGACAATTAGGTGAGTTTCATGAGCATTGTGTTGAAACGATTTTTTGTGACATTAAGCGTCAGTGCAAACCAGATAAACTCTCGGTCTATGCTCGCTATACTCGCCGCGGCGGCCTAGATATCAACCCCTTTCGCACCGATCACAATGCGCCTTGGCCTGATAACACGCGCCATGCAAGACAGTAATACAAGCTGCAGATAAATAAAAAGCCCTTATAAAAGGGCTTTTTACATAAGGAAGCACTAGTTCACAAAATCATTAAAACGGAATATCGTCATCCATTGCACCAAGAGATGCTGCATTAGCAGATGCTGGAGCAGATTGATCAGCCGGCTTTGAGCGGCTGTAGCTTTCACCACCATCACCACTGCCACCTACCGGCTTGCCACCAAGCATTTGCATTGTTTCTGCAACGATCTCAGTAGAGTATTTTTCTTGACCACTAGCATCAGTCCATTTACGTGTACGCAAACGGCCTTCAACGTAAACCTGTGAACCTTTTTTAAGATACTGACCAGCGATCTCTGCAAGCTTTCCAAAGAATGCAACACGGTGCCATTCTGTAGTTTCTTTCATTTCGCCAGACTGCTTATCCTTGTAACGATCTGATGTCGCCACTGAAATGTTTGTTACAGCGTCGCCGCTTGGCATATAGCGAGTTTCTGGATCGCGTCCTACGTTACCTACGATGATGACCTTATTTACCGAAGCCATGTTGTCTCCCGAAGAAAAATGATGATATGAATTAAATCTGAGATGCAGCTAAAAATATATTCAATACGTAAAGCTACGGCTATGCCTTTGCTGCTAAATCCTTTTGATCAACTACTTTCGCAGGTAATTCGCGCATCGACCAAGCAATTATAAGCCAGCATAAAAGCATCGCTGCACCCATAACAAAGACTGATAGGTCACCATGGCTATCCATTAGCAAACCCCCCATTACAGCCCCCGTAAAGAGCCCAATCGACTGGGTAGTGTTGTAAATACCGAGAGCAGTTCCCTTGGATTCTTTTGCATAACGAGTCACTAAGGAGGGTTGCAGAGCCTCTAGTAGATTAAAGCCTATAAAGTAAATCAGCAATGCCACTGCGATTAGCATTACGGATGAAGCTTGAGTGAAGATGATTTCAGCAATCACTAGAAGAATGATAGCTATCAATAAGACAAGTCGTATACGTTGCTTTTTTTCTCCGTAAATTAAGAGCGGAACCATAAATATAAAAGAGAGTAAAACGACTGATAAATAAATTTGCCAATGCGCACTAAGCGGAAAACCTGCTTGCTCTAACAAGCGAGGTACCACTAAAAACATGGCTACTTGGGTGGCATTTAAAACAAATACTCCTATATTTAAGCGCATGAGCTCTGGGCGAAGAAAGACCACTTTGAGCGAATCTTGCTGAGCATGTATTTCAGGCCGATTATTTGGCAATACAAAATAGGCCACTACCATCGCTACAGCACCTAAGATCGCCAATACCAAAAACATCCCACTTAAGCTAATCATGCGATAAAGCGGGGCAGCAACAACCAGCGAAACAGCAAAAGATAAAGAAATACTGGCACCGACCAAGGCCATTGCTTGACTGCGAACTTGCTCCCGAGTCAGATCGGCAACCCAAGCCGAAACAGCCGCAGAAATGGCGCCAGCACCCATTACACCTCTACCAATGGAGATCCAAAGCAAATCATCCTTAGCAGCACAAATTAAGGCTCCCGCAACAAAGAGGGATAGGCCCCATAAAACGACCTTTTTTCGTCCGATTCGATCAGAAAGCCTGCCTAAGGGAATATGGAAGCAAGCCTGAACAATATTGAAAATTCCTAGTGCCAGCCCTATGAAGAAGGCTTGATCGCCTCCAGGTAAATCTTTGGCATGAATGCTAAAAACGGGTAATAGCAAGAAAAGGCCCAGCATACGTAGGCCAAAGATGCCTGCCAAGGCTAAAGCGGAGCGAAGTTCAGAAGGATTCATGGGAAAGAGCTATATTAACAAGTTACGCTAAAAAATCATGAATAACGAAATTAAGATCCGCGGTGCGCGCACGCACAATCTCAAAAATATCAATCTAGATATCCCTAGAGAGAAATTAGTCGTTTTGACTGGACTTTCTGGCTCAGGCAAAAGCTCGCTAGCCTTTGACACCCTCTATGCCGAAGGCCAACGCCGATATGTAGAGTCCTTGTCGGCCTATGCTCGTCAGTTTTTGCAACTGATGGAAAAGCCGGATGTCGACACGATTGAAGGCTTATCCCCAGCGATTTCCATTGAGCAAAAAGCGACTAGCCACAATCCCCGCTCTACAGTGGGAACCGTTACAGAGATTCATGATTACCTGCGCCTGTTATTTGCACGTGCCGGCACACCCCATTGCCCAGATCATGATCTACCATTAGAGGCGCAAAGCGTTTCTCAAATGGTAGATACCGTTTTAGCAATGCCTGAAGACACCAAGCTGATGATTCTTGCTCCAGTCGTGAGTGAGCGTAAAGGCGAATTCGTTGATTTATTTCAAGACTTACAAGCCCAAGGCTTTGTACGCTTTCGTGTGCGCTCGGGTGGCGGCACAACTAATACTGCCAAAGCTGAAATATTTGAAGTCGATCAATTACCAGCTCTCAAGAAAAATGATAAACACTCTATTGAAGTAGTTGTCGATCGTATTAAAGTACGCCCTGATATCCAGCAACGTTTGGCAGAGTCTTTTGAGACTGCCTTACGCCTCGCCGATGGCAAAGCCATGATCGTTAATATGGACAGTGGTAAAGAAATGATTTTCTCAAGCAAGTTTGCTTGCCCCATTTGCTCTTACTCATTGCAAGAACTTGAGCCACGACTATTCTCATTCAATAACCCAATGGGTGCCTGCCCATCGTGCGACGGTTTAGGCCATCAATCTTTCTTTGATCCCAAACGAATTGTTGCCCATCCAGACCTGTCTTTAGCATCTGGGGCCATTAAAGGCTGGGATCGCCGTAATCAGTTTTATTTCAAACTTCTTCAAACACTAGCTAAGCATGGTGGCTTTGATGTCGATAAGCCTTTTGAGACTTTAAGTAAGAAACAACAAGAGCTGATTTTGCTTGGTTCAGGTGATATCACCATTCCATTTGAATATATCAATGAGCGTGGTAAGAATAGTGTTCGACAACATGCTTTTGAAGGTATTGTTGCTAACTTTGAACGGCGTTATCGCGAGACTGACTCCGCAACAGTTCGAGAGGAGCTTTCACGGTATCAAAACGTACAAACCTGTCCAGAATGTAACGGCAGCCGCTTACGGAAAGAAGCGCGCTTTGTCAAAGTTGGGGATGGTAAACAATCCCGCGCTATTTATGAAATCAGTGCTCTCCCTCTTAAGGCGGCGAAAGAATATTTTGAAGCCCTTGAACTCAAAGGCGCTAAACGAGAGATTGCCGACAAGATCGTAAAAGAGATTGGCTCACGTCTTCGCTTTCTTAATGATGTTGGATTGGACTATCTATCCTTAGAGCGAAGCGCAGATACACTCTCTGGCGGTGAGGCACAGCGTATTCGTCTGGCATCCCAAATTGGTTCTGGCCTGACCGGTGTAATGTATGTACTAGATGAACCATCCATTGGATTACATCAACGCGATAACGATCGCCTCATTGGCACCCTTAAACACTTACGCGATTTAGGCAATAGCGTCTTGGTTGTTGAGCATGATGAAGATATGATTCGCGCCTCAGACTATGTCATCGATATTGGTCCTGGCGCAGGTGTTCATGGTGGAGAAATAGTAGCGCAAGGCACTCCAGCAGAAGTAGAGGCCAATCTTAATTCCCTGACGGGCGCCTATTTATCTGGTCGGGAGTGGATCGCCGTTCCCGAAAAACGTATTCCAGTAAGTGACAAGTTCTTAGAAATTATTGGTGCACGCGGAAATAATTTGCAATCCGTTCACGCTAAGATTCCAGTTGGTTTATTAACTTGCGTGACTGGCGTATCAGGCTCTGGTAAATCCACCTTAATTAACGACACACTTCATCACGCAGTTGCGCAACATATCTATGGTTCGAATGCTGAACCCGCGGCACACGATGCCCTCAAAGGCCTAGATAACTTCGATAAGGTGATTAGTGTAGACCAATCCCCGATTGGTAGAACGCCACGCTCTAACCCAGCAACCTACACCGGCTTATTTACGCCGATCAGAGAATTGTTCTGTGGTGTACCCGCGGCACGCGAGCGTGGCTATGAAGCCGGTCGCTTCTCTTTTAATGTCAAAGGAGGTCGTTGCGATGCTTGTGAGGGCGATGGCGTCATCAAAGTAGAAATGCATTTCTTACCAGATGTCTACGTACCATGTGACGTCTGTCATGGCAAACGCTACAACCGTGAGACTCTAGATATTCGCTACAAAGGTAAAAATATTCATGAAGTACTTTCGATGACGATCGAGCAAGCTCATGAATTCTTTGAGGCAGTTCCAATCGTTAAACGCAAACTCAAAACCTTGCTTGATGTGGGCTTGGGTTACGTCAAATTAGGCCAAAGTGCTACCACTCTTTCAGGCGGCGAAGCTCAGCGCGTCAAGCTCTCACTAGAGCTCTCGAAACGAGATACTGGTAGAACGCTTTATATCTTGGATGAGCCCACTACTGGTTTGCATTTCCACGACATTCAACTGCTCCTGACTGTTTTACAAACCCTTAAAAAGCAAGGCAATACGATCGTCATCATTGAGCACAATTTAGATGTGATCAAAACCGCTGATTGGATTATTGACCTAGGACCCAAAGGCGGCGCTGGCGGTGGGCAAATTATTGCTACTGGCACACCTGAAGAAGTTGCTAAAAATGAAGCTAGCTTTACTGGTCACTACTTGGCGCCATTACTGATTCGTAAAACAATCACCAGCAAAAAGAAAAAGTAATTAAAGCAATTTAGATTCGGCTAAATCGGTTGCCTCTGAATTGCCGGAGAGCACTAGGATATCGTTAGCCTCTAAACGCAATTCAGGGGTGAGCTCCAATTTAGTATAGTCGGAGCCAGCTACTTTTCGTCTAACCGCTTGCACACTGACGCCTTCATTCTCAAGATGAAGTTCAGCCAGTGTTTTGCCAATGCTGATGGACTCTGGTAACAAGGTGACAGAGTGCAAACGCCATGATTCATTCGATCCAAAATCATCATCAGCAGAGCCACGGAAGTATCCCCTTAATAAGCTATAGCGCGCCTCTCGGGCACTGGTAATACGACGCACCACCTTCCGCATGGGTATACCCATCATTAATAAAACATGTGATGCCATCATGAGGCTGCCTTCGATTAACTCAGGAACAACCTCAGTTGCGCCTGCCGCTTGTAGTTTGGCTAAGTCTGCATCATCTTTAGTACGCACCAAGATGGTCATGCCTGGACGTAAATGCTCGACCTGGTGTAGTACTTTTAAAGTTGCCGGGGTATCTGCATAAGTAATGACAACTGCTTTTGCCCTAGCTAAACCTGCAGCAACTAAATAGTTCTCTCTACTCGCATCCCCATAGACTACGTTGTCGCCTGCAGCCGCTGCTTCTTTCACGCGATCAGGATCCATATCTAAAGCAATATACGGAATTTTTTCTTGATCAAGCATACGGGCCAAGCTTTGGCCTGAGCGGCCAAATCCACAGATCACCACATGGTTCTCCGTACGCACGCTTTTTGCGGCAACACGTGTTAGCGCCAATGATTGCAACAGCCATTCATTACTGGAAAAGCGCATGGCAATGCGATCGCTATATTGAATGAGAAAAGGCGCGCCAAACATCGAGATCAGCATAGCTGCTAAAACAGCTTGGCTGAAGGCGGGATCAATTAAATCTAGGCCATCAATTTGATTGAGTAACACGAAGCCGAATTCACCTGCCTGCGCTAAGCACAGTCCCGTTCTAATAGAAATACCTGGGCCGGAACCAAAGGCACGCGCAAGTAAGGCAATCATGCCGAACTTAAAAATCAGCGGGCCAATTAATAGAAGTAAGACCAACATCCACTGCTGATAGATGACTTCAAAATCTAGCAACATGCCTATGGTAATAAAGAAGAGCCCCAGAAGCACATCTCTAAAAGGCTTAATGTCTTCCTCCACTTGATGGCGGTAGGGTGTCTCGGCAATCAACATGCCTGCAAGAAAAGCGCCGAGCGCCAAGGACAGCCCAAAATGTTCTGTCAATGCAGCCATGCCCAAAACAATGAGCAAGAGATTAAGCATAAAAAGCTCTTGGGAGCGTAATTTAGCCACTAAGCTAAACCAGCGACTCATTAAGGTTTGCCCAATCACAAAAATGAGAACGAGTGCCACTGTAATCTTGATAGATGCTGCTGTCAGTGCCAGAAATAGATCCCCTGGGTTTTTGCCCAAAGAAGGCAACAAAATCAACAGGAAGACCACCGCCAAATCCTGAAACAACAAAATACCGATGATGTTGCGGCCATGCTCAGTTTCAATTTCAGAGCGCTCGGAGATGAGCTTGGTAACGATTGCCGTGGATGACATGGCTAGTGCGCCCCCTAACGCAATGCCTGCCTGCCATGAGATGGGATAAATCCAGTTCAATAGCAAACTTGCTGGAACTGCAAGGAGCATAGTCAAAACAACCTGACTACCACCCAGTCCAAATACAATGGTCCGCATAGCTCTGAGCTTATGAAGATTAAATTCCAGCCCAA
>CANISN010000032.1 GCA_947470165.1 Burkholderiaceae bacterium
AGATGATCATGATCATGGGCACGACCACCATGACCACAGCGCTTGCGGTCATGACCATGGCCATGATCACCATGGGCATGCTGGCCATACAGACCGGATCCAATCCTTCGTTTTTCGTAGTGATAAACCCTTTGATCATAAAAAATTAGAGGACTTCCTAGGGGGTATTTTGGAGGTCTTTGGTGAGAAGATGCTGCGTTACAAAGGTGTCCTCTATGTGAAGGGCAGTAACCGAAAAGTCGTATTCCAGGGCGTTCATCAGATGATGGGTAGCGATATGGCTGGTTTGTGGGGTACGGAGCCCAAACAAACCCGTATGGTGTTTATTGGCATCGATTTGCCTAAGGACACCTTACTGGCTGGGCTTGAAGGTTGTTTAGTCTAGTAAATTTAAAGTACAATTCCGCGCCACAGCCAATATTGATAAACATTGGCAAAAGGCTTGTAAAACTTTGGCAGAATGAAGTAATAATGGATTAAACCCATGGAAAGAATGAAATGACGGTAAAAACACCAACAAAATCCACGGCTACAGCAAAAGCGAGTAGCAAAGCTGTAAAGGGTGCGCCTTTAACCGAGGCTGAATTACTCAAAATGTCTGAAAAAGACTATATGAACGCGGTCCAGTTAGATTTTTTCCGCCAGAAGCTGCTGACCTTAAAAAATGACATCCTCAAAAATGCCTCAGAGACTACAGAGCATCTTCGAGAAAATATTTTAGTTCCCGATCCGGCAGATCGTGCAACGATTGAAGAGGAGCACGCTCTTGAATTACGGACTCGTGACCGTGAGCGTAAATTATTGAAAAAAGTAGAGCAGGCCTTAGCCCGCATTGAGTCTGGCGATTATGGCTGGTGCGAAGAAACTGGTGAGCCTATTGGCCTAAACCGATTAATTGCACGTCCAACGGCCAACCTATCTCTCGAGGCTCAAGAGCGTCGTGAACTTCGTCAAAAATTGTTTGGCGATTAATTAACTCAATTCAATATAAAGTAGCAATGACCAAGCAATCCCCTTCTATTAGCGAAATCTCTCCTTTATTGAAGGCGGAGATTTTGGCTGAAGCTCTACCTTATATTCGCGCGTATCACGGTAAAACTATCGTGATCAAGTACGGTGGAAATGCCATGGTTGAAGAGCGCCTGAAGGAAAGTTTTGCGCGGGATGTCATCTTGCTCAAACTAGTCGGAATGAATCCAGTGGTAGTTCACGGTGGCGGTCCGCAAATTGATGAGGCGCTCAAGAAGATTGGCAAGACCGGCACCTTTATTCAGGGTATGCGTGTGACCGATGAAGAAACCATGGAAGTAGTCGAGTGGGTTTTAGGTGGTGAAGTACAGCAAGATATTGTTATGTTGATTAATCACTTTGGTGGTCAGGCCGTTGGCTTGACCGGTAAAGATGGTGGCTTGATTCGTGCGAAGAAGCTTTTGGTTCCTGATGAGAAGAAGGCTGGCGCAACGATTGATCTTGGTTTCGTGGGAGAGATTGAGGCAATTAATCCTGCGGTTGTAAAAGCGTTGCAGGATGATGCGTTTATCCCCGTGATCTCTCCAATTGGATTTAGCGAAGAGGGTCAGGCTTACAACATTAATGCTGACTTAGTGGCAGGCAAGATGGCAGAAATCTTGCATGCAGAGAAACTAGTCATGATGACGAATATCCCAGGTGTAATGGATAAAAAAGGCACCTTGTTAACTGACCTTACGGCTCGTGAGATTGACGCCTTATTTGCTGATGGCACGATTTCTGGCGGGATGTTGCCTAAGATTTCTTCCGCATTAGATGCGGCAAAGAGTGGCGTGAATTCAGTTCATATTATTGATGGAAGAATTGAGCACTCCTTATTGCTGGAGATTCTGACAGAGCAGGCATTTGGAACGATGATTCGCTCGCGTTAAGAGTTCAAAAAGAGATATAAATATGCGTGATTCTTTAAACCCAACTGCAGCAGATATCGAAGCTTCAATTGCTGATGAGGGTAAGGCGCGCAAACGCCCTCGTCCTGGCGAGCGTCGCTTACAGATCTTGCAGGTATTGGCAGAGATGCTACAAAATCCCAAAGGAGAGCGAGTCACCACGGCAGCCTTGGCAGCAAAAATTCAAGTTTCGGAAGCCGCACTCTATCGTCATTTTGCCAGTAAAGCGCAGATGTTTGAAGGCCTCATTTCTTTCATTGAGCAAACAGTTTTTGGTTTGATTAATCAGATCAATCAAAAAGAAGAGTCTGGGCTTGCGCAAGCGCGCGGGATTTTGCAGATGCTCTTGTTTTTTGCAGAAAAAAATCCAGGCATGACTCGTGTTCTCCTCGGAGATGCTTTATTACAAGAGGATGATCGTTTGCAAGAACGGATCACCCAGGTATTGGACCGTGTTGAGGCTTCATTGAAACAATCTTTACGTATTGCTCAAACTCAAGGTGGCTCTTGGGCGGCTGTAGGTCAAGATGAAGTCAGTATTCGTGCAGCTATGTTGATGAGTTATGTCCTGGGTCGCTGGCATCGATTTGCCCGAAGTGGATTTAAGAAGTTGCCAACTGAAGCATCTGATGCGAGCCTTCGTATTCTTCTTTCCGAATGAGCGAGCTACACCTCTCTAGAAACACTATCCACTTTGCTGAGCCTTTGCCTTTGCAAAGTGGCGCCATTTTATCTAGTTATGACTTAGTGATTGAAACATACGGCAAACTCAATGCTGAAAAAAGTAATGCTGTATTAGTTTGTCATGCATTAAATGCATCACACCATGTGGCCGGCCCTAACCCAGATGATGCAAAAGATATCGGCTGGTGGGACAACATGATTGGGCCTAGTAAGCCAGTAGATACAGATCATTTTTTCGTGATCGGCGTCAATAACTTAGGCTCTTGTTTTGGATCCACTGGTCCGATGAGTGTTAATCCAGCCAGTGGCAAACCTTACGGCGCAGATTTCCCGGTGATTACGGTAGAAGATTGGGTTAATACTCAGGCACGTCTAGCAGATAAGCTGGGTATTCGTCGCTTTGCTGCAGTAATCGGAGGAAGTTTAGGTGGTATGCAAGCATTAGCTTGGGCTATCCAATTTCCAAAACGCTTAGGTCATTGCTTGATAATTGCATCCACGCCAAAACTTAGTGCACAGAACATCGCTTTTAATGAAGTGGCGCGTAACGCTATTTTGTCTGACCCCGATTTTCATGGTGGTAATTACTATGAGCATGGTGTAGTCCCAAAGCGTGGCCTGAGATTGGCACGTATGGTGGGGCATATTACCTACCTGTCAGATGATGACATGGCAGAAAAATTTGGGCGCGAGCTACAAAGACCGAACGGCGAATCAAATGATTATCGCTTCAGCTTTGATGTGGAGTTTGAGGTCGAAAGTTATTTACGCCATCAGGGAGATAAATTCTCTACTTACTTTGATGCCAATACCTACTTACTCATTACGAGAGCACTAGATTATTTTGACCCTTCTCGTCGCTATGAAGGTAGTCTGAATCGCGCCCTTGCTGAAGTACAGGCTAAGTTTTTGGTGGTGAGCTTTTCTACCGACTGGCGTTTTCCACCAAATCGTAGTCGTGAGATTGTGGAGTCTTTACTCAGCAATAAGAGCGAAGTGAGTTATGCAGAGATTGATGCTCCCCATGGTCATGATGCCTTCTTGTTGGATGATCCTCGTTATCATAATTTGATTCGTGCTTATTTTGGACAAATGCTCGAGGTCAAATCATGAAGCGCGCTGATTTTGCGGCAATAGCGAATTGGATTGCACCTAATAGCGAAGTACTAGATCTTGGTTGCGGCGATGGTAGTTTTTTAGAGTATTTACAGAAACAAAAACCAGTCCATGCTTACGGTGTTGAAATCGATGATGCGCGCGTGCTCTCCTGCGTACAAAAAAGTTTGAATGTCATTCAGCAAAACTTGGAGGGTGGCTTAGCCCTATTTGAGAACAATAGCTTTGATACCGTGGTGCTCTCACAAACTTTACAAACTATCCATGAGACTGAAAAGATATTGCGTGAAGTGGTGAGGGTTGGAAAAGAGTCTATTGTTTCTTTTCCTAATTTTGGCCATTGGTCACATCGTTTAGCGGTTGGGTTTGGTCGTATGCCAGTGTCAAAAAGCTTGCCATATCAGTGGTACAACACACCTAATGTGCGTGTTCTCACCGTGGCTGATTTTGAAAAACTAGCCTCAAGTTTAGGATTGAAGATTCTCGATCAGTGCATCCTGCACGAAGGCCGTCAGGTCACCTTAATGCCTAATCTTTTTGGAAGTTTGGCACTATTCCGCGTTCGACGTGCTTAGTGCCGTCCAGTCCTGGCTAAAAGATTTTCGGGTTTATCTCGAATGGCCTTGCCTGCGAATGCTCTTTTTGGGATTCTCCGCAGGTTTACCTCTACTACTGATTTTAGGAACGCTCAGCTTTTGGTTAAGAGAAGCGGGTATTGATCGCAGTACCATTGGCTATCTAACTTGGGTTGGTTTGATCTACGCCTTTAAGTGGATGTGGGCGCCCTTGGTGGATCGACTTCCCATTCCTGTATTTACCAAGTTATTCGGTAGAAGGCGCAGCTGGCTACTGTTTGCCCAGTTGCTGATCATTCTTGGTCTGGTCGGTATGGCCAGTATTGATCCCAAGGTTCAACTGACTCCTATAGTTTGGTGTGCTTTATTGGTTGCCTTTGGATCTGCCACCCAAGATATTGCTTTAGATGCCTTCCGGATTGAGTCTGCTGATAGTGATCATCAAGCAGCTCTAGCGGCTACTTATCAAACAGGTTATCGCCTTGCTTTAATTTGGTCAGGGGCTGGCGTTCTTTGGTTGGCGGCACGTGCCGAAACTGGTGCGACTAACTACGACGCGAGTGCTTGGCAATTTGCCTATCTGTGTATGGCGCTCTCGATCGGTGTCGGAGTGATTACTACTTTATTTAGCAATGAGCCAGTTCGGATTGAATTGGCGAGGGCGCGAAATGTTACAGCGTGGCTTCACCAAACCTTGATTGAGCCATTTGCGGATTTTATTAAGCGCTATGGCTGGCATGCCATCTTGATTTTATCTTTGATTGCTATCTATCGCATTAGCGATGTGGTGATGGGCATTATGGCTAACCCATTTTACGTAGACATGGGATACACCAAGGATCAGGTTGCTGCTGTGAGTAAGGTATTTGGTGTGGTGATGACCTTGGTTGGCGCTTTCGTTGGCGGTGTACTCACTTTGCGCTTCGGGGTGATGCGTATTTTGTTTCTGGGTGCGATTTTATCGGCAGTCAGTAATTTACTATTTGCTTGGCTTGCTACCCAGGGTCATGACTTGCACGGCTTGGTATGGGTGATCTCCGCAGATAATCTCAGCTCAGGAATTGCGACAGCAGCCTTCATTGCATTCTTATCATCCTTGACTAATATTCAGTATTCCGCAACGCAGTACGCATTGTTCAGCTCAATGATGTTGCTGTTACCAAAGTGGCTGGCTGGATTTTCAGGTGTCTTTGTTGATTCTTTCGGGTACCCATATTTCTTTATCAGCACTGCCATTATTGGTGCACCTGTATTAATTTTGATTTGGCTCACTATTCACTTCAAAGTAGTCGAATTTAAAAGGCATGACTCATAGATCTCTAGATAGACCAGTCGTAATTGACTGTGAGTGGCGCATGATCTGAGAAGCGCTCGTCTTTATAGATGGAAGTATTTTTGGCGCTACCCGCAATCCCAGGCGTAGTAATTTGATAGTCGATGCGCCAACCCACATTCTTTGCATAAGCTTGACCGCGATTGCTCCACCAGGTGTAGCAGTCATCGCCAGCTTTAGGCTCGAGCTTTCGGTAGACATCTATGTAGCCAACTTTGTCAAAGAGGTTCGTAAGCCAAGCCCGCTCCTCTGGAAGAAATCCTGAGTTCTTTAGATTGCCTTTCCAGTTTTTGAGATCGATTTCATGGTGGGCAATATTTACATCGCCACACAGCACAATCTCGCGGCCAGACTTTTTGAGTTCTACTAGGTGAGGTAGAAAAGAATCTAAATAACGGTACTTTGCTTCCTGCCTTTCTGGCGAGCTTGAGCCTGAGGGCATGTATACCGAAATTACTGACAGCTTTTTAAACCGAGCCTCTACATATCGTCCCTCCGCATCAAATTCCTCATTACCGTAGCCATAGAGCACCTCATCTGGCTGATGTGGCGTATAGATTCCACAGCCGCTATAGCCTTTTTTCTGAGCATGATGAAAGAAGCCGTGTAGACCATCTGGATTGAGAATGATGTCCTCAAGATCATCCTGTTGGGCTTTTAACTCCTGCATACAAATGAAGTCCGCTTTTTGTTGGATCACCCATGGCAGAAAGCCTTTTTTGACCGCAGAGCGGATACCGTTGAGGTTAGCGGAAATGATGCGTAACATATAGACCTATGAGCTCAAAAAATTCTAATCAAGACAACTTTATTCAATTTGCCTTAGAGGCAAATGTTTTGTCGTTTGGGGAGTTTAAAACTAAAGCCGGACGCCTTTCCCCTTATTTCTTTAATGCGGGCGGATTTAATGATGGCACTCGTTTAAGCGCGCTAGGTCATTATTACGCTAAAGCCCTAAAAGAATCCGGCATAGAGTACGACATGCTCTATGGACCAGCCTATAAAGGCATTGCCTTAGCGGCTGCTACAGCCATTGCTTTGGCTGATAGTGGTCGCAATGTGCCCTATGCCTACAACCGCAAAGAAGCCAAGGATCATGGTGAGGGCGGCTCCTTGGTAGGCGCCCCAGTTAAAGGAAAAGTAGTCATCATTGACGATGTCATTTCTGCTGGAACTTCGGTGAGAGAGTCTGTGAAATTAATTCGTGATGCGGGAGCAGAGCCGGTAGCAGTACTAATTGCATTGGACCGAATGGAAAAGTCAGGTACCGCAACCAAGATTGGTGAAAAATCAGCGGTGCAGGCAGTAGAGCAAGAGTTTGGCTTGCCCGCAGTGGCCATTGCTAACTTAGCAGATCTAATGTCTTTCTTAGCAACATCGAGTAATGCGGAGTTAACAAATTATCTGCCGGCAGTAAAAGCCTATCGCGAGAAGTACGGCATTTAATCTAAAGTACCCCTTAGATTGTTGTCTCGCCCTCGAATACGGTAATTGCTGGACCAGTCATGATGACTGGCTGAGTAACTTCATCAATCAAGCCACCCCATGCAATTTGTAAATCACCGCCACGGGTGTGAACTTGAACAGGTGAGTCAAGCAAGCCACGGCGAATACCTGATACTACTGAAGCGCATGCACCAGTTCCGCAAGCGAGAGTCTCGCCAGCGCCACGTTCAAAGACGCGGAGCTTAATTTCATGGCGATTGAGAATTTGCATATAACCTGCATTCACTCTTTTCGGAAATACAGAGTCTTTCTCGATCGATGAGCCTTCCTCTAGCACTGGTGCGTTATTTACATCACCGACGACTTGAATAGCGTGCGGATTACCCATGGAGACTACGCTGATCCAACTATCGTGGGGAGTAGGTGTAGCAATGGGCAGTGCGTAGAGTATTTCTTGAAACTCTTGCTTACTCGCTAGGCCATTCGCATTAAAAGGAATTTTGCTATGCTCAAAAATCGGCGCACCCATATTGACTTCAACCTGTCCATCCTCATGAGATTTGAGGGTGAGGACTGTATGTGCCACTTCAACACGCAGAGGATTTTTGACGGATAAGCCTTGATCTAGCACAAAGCGTACAAAACAGCGTGAGCCATTGCCACATTGCTCCACTTCGCCGCCATCGGCATTAAAAATACGATAGCGAAAATCTGCATCAGGGCGTGTAGCTTTTTCGACCAACAATATTTGATCTGCACCGATGCCAAATTGGCGATGCGCTAGCTTTTGCCATTGCTCGCGAGAAATGTTGCTGAGGTCTTGATCAATGCCATTGAGCACAATGAAATCATTACCAGCACCATGCATTTTGGTGAAGCGCAGTTTACGCGAGGGCTTACTCAAATTCGTACTCAAAAGAATTCCAATTAGTTGTAAAGGCTAGGGTCGCCAGGTGGCCGATGTTTAAAGCGCTTGTGTACCCAATAGTACTCTGCCGGCCTTGCTCGAACAAGCTCTTCGATGTATTTGTTGAGGCGTGCAGTATCTGCTTCAACATGATCGGTGGGGAAGTTCGGTAGCGGCGCGCTAATGTTGCAGGTATAGCCCATGCGGTCAAGATTCAAGGTAGTAGTCATGAGACAGACTTCCGCGCCACTTAGTCTAGCTAACCGTGAAACTGATGTGATCGTATTAGTTTGAATGCCAAAAAATGGAACAAATACAGAGTCACGCAGACCAAGGTCAATATCGGGTGCAATAAAAATAAAGTTACCCGTCTGAATTTCCCGAATCAAATCACGCAATCGACTTTGCCGCTCAATCGATTTGCCACCAAAACGATTTCTCCACTGAATCATCTTTTGATTGAAAAAAGGATTCTTCATATTTTGATAGAGGCCAGCTCCACGAGGCCAATCATGCTGGCTTGCCAATACAGAAAGCGCCATGAAGCCACCTTCAAGCCCAACAAAGTGTGGATTAATTAAGAGCCTTGGTTTGCGATCGCCAAGCGTAATTGCAGAGTTGATGGTGACGATATCAGTAATCTGCCTACCGCTTCCTAGCCAGATACGACTTCTCTCAATGACACTGCGGCCAAATAACTTCCAGTGCTCCAGTGTAAGCGCATTCATTTGTTCTTCACTCAAATCGGGAAAGCACAGACGTAGGTTGGTCTTGACAACCTTGGCACGCTCGTTAGGGATATGGGCTGCCAACCAGCCTAGGCCATAACCAACACGAATCGTGAAGGCATATGGCAAAAAAGCAAAAACGCGCAAGAGATTTAGCGCAAGAAAGTTAAGTCCGTTTTGTAACCAAGTCATCTTCAATAAATTATAAATTTATTAACTAATTGCTTGGAGGTAATTCCGCACCGATTGGATGTTTGTAGCGGTTATAGGCCCAGATGAATTGTTCAGGAGCAGAAAGTACAGCATTTTCAATTGCAATATTTAATTCTATTGCTGCAATAGTAGGGTCATCTGAAAAAGGCGCCAAACGTTTAGCATTGACAATCCAGCCAGAGCCCAAGGCTTTACGTTTTGCTGTAAACATTACCGTAGGGGTGTGGTGTCGATTAGCAAGGCGTATTGGCAGGGTGGTAGTGTAGGCTGGGCGACCAAAAAAATTACACCAAACACCATCACCGCCGCTAGGGACTTGATCTGGAAGAATTGCGATTGCCTCCCCTTTTGCAAGGGCCCGGGTCATATGGCGAACGCCCTGAAGATTGGTTGGTACAAAATGCATATTTGGATAAGCACGCCCCTCTTCCACCACTTCATTTAGCCATTCTTGTCGGGATGGGCGATACATGATGGTTGCGGGGAAATGCTGTGCCAGAAAGCGAGGGATGATTTCAAATCCGCCGAGGTGCGGGCATAAAATAATCATGCCCTTGCCTTCAGACATTGCAGTTTGAATGACATTCCAGTCGGGTACCTCTGCTTTCGAAAGTGCCTTTTGAGGATTGCGCCAAATCCATAAGCTGTCTGAAAACAGCATCCCAGAAGCTCTCACTGCTTTCCAAAGTTTGAATGGTAGTTTGTGGGCGCTAACTACAGCTTCATATTGTGGGCGAAAAAGTGAGCGATATTGCATTGAGCCCACATAGGCCAAGATGCCCATAGAGGCCCCAATGATTTGCACCAATGTAAGGGGAAGCCAAGCAATTGCATTTAGACTCAGTTTAAGGATAAGTTTTCGCACCCCCTAATGATATTCAATGCCAGCGCTAGGGCCAAATTTTTATATGAGTTGATAAACATAGTGTTTTTCAGATAGAATCACTAAATCGCTGAGTTAAGGCAACTTGCAGAGCGATACATAAATTCTGCTAAAACGTCGCCGTTGTATTTCCTGGCACGTCGAGTTGTCCTATAGATCGTGTTAATTTTTAAAGGAATATGCAATGGCAAATGATTACTTCTTTACATCAGAATCGGTTTCTGAAGGTCACCCCGATAAAGTAGCAGACCAAATTTCTGATGCTATCTTGGATGCCATCTTGGCCCAAGATCCAACAGCGCGGGTTGCTGCAGAAACTTTGTGCAATACCGGTTTAGTGGTGCTGGCTGGTGAGATCACCACTAACGCCAATGTGGACTACATTCAAGTAGCTCGCAACACCTTACGTGAAATTGGTTACGACAATACTGACTACGGTATTGATTACAAAGGTTGTGCCGTATTGGTGGCTTATGACAAGCAGAGCCCTGACATTGCTCAGGGCGTCGATAAGGCGCATGACGATGGCCTGGATCAAGGTGCTGGCGATCAGGGTCTGATGTTTGGTTACGCTTGCGATGAAACTACAGAGCTCATGCCTTTGCCAATTCATTTGTCACATCGCTTGGTAGAGCGTCAATCGCAATTACGCCGTGATGGCCGTTTGACATGGTTGCGCCCAGATGCAAAATCTCAGGTCACCTTACGTTATGTTGATGGCAAGCCAGATTCGATCGATACCGTTGTGCTCTCTACACAACATGATGAAGCTATTTCTCTCGAGAAATTACGCGAAGCCGTCATCGAAGAAATCATCAAACCCGTGTTGCCAAAGCATTTAATCAAAGGCGCTATCAACTTCTTGGTAAACCCAACAGGTCGCTTTGTTATTGGCGGCCCACAGGGGGATTGCGGCCTGACGGGTCGTAAGATCATTGTGGATACCTACGGTGGTGCAGCCCCTCATGGTGGTGGCGCATTCTCTGGTAAGGATCCCTCTAAGGTTGACCGCTCTGCTGCCTATGCTGGTCGCTATGTAGCGAAGAACGTGGTTGCTGCAGGTTTAGCAAGCAAATGCTTGATTCAGATCTCTTACGCCATTGGCGTTGCTAAACCAACTTCAGTAATGGTGAGTACCTTTGGCACCGGCAAGGTCTCTGATGAAAAAATTGCACAATTAGTATCTGAGCACTTTGACTTGCGCCCAAAAGGCATTGTGAAGATGCTGAACCTCTTGCGTCCGATTTATCGTAAGACCGCTGCTTATGGCCACTTTGGTCGTGAAGAGCCAGAATTTACTTGGGAACAGTGCGATAAGGCGTCTGCATTGCGAGTAGCTGCTGGCTTGTAATCTGCTGTCCAAGTAGTAAATTTGCAGTATATAGTTATATTGAGGCGAAATATGGCGAAATTGATTACAATTTCGCCATACCTTCAAGGAGCGTTGCAAGGAATGCTGAGAACCAGTGTTTCCCCAGGCTTGAAGGGAGTGGACTACTAGGTAATCCTAGGGTTTGCTAATTGCAACTGCGCTCGCTAACCCATGATTCAATGGCTAGCGAGTTTCTACTCCAGCGTTGGATCGTATTTAGCTGGAGCATTCATGAGTACCGTTACCGATTTAAACAACTTTGTAGCAACCCGTTGCGCTATTGCCGACATTTCGTTGGCAGACTTTGGCCGTAAAGAAATCGCCATTGCTGAAACTGAAATGCCAGGTCTTATTGCCATTCGTGACGAGTTTGCAGCACAGCAGCCCTTGCGTGGTGCGCGCATTACTGGTTCATTGCACATGACCATTCAAACTGCAGTATTGATTGAGACTTTAGAAGCTCTCGGCGCTGAAGTGCAGTGGGCATCTTGCAATATTTTCTCAACTCAAGATCACGCAGCTGCAGCGATCGCTGCTAATGGCACACCGGTGTTTGCGATCAAGGGTGAAACACTTGAGCAGTATTGGGATTACACCCACCGTATTTTTGAGTGGGCCGATGGCGGCTTCACTAATATGATTTTGGATGATGGCGGTGATGCTACTTTGTTATTACACCTAGGCGCACGTGCTGAAAAAGACCAAGCTTGCTTGA
>CANISN010000033.1 GCA_947470165.1 Burkholderiaceae bacterium
GCTTTGATGAAGTTGCGTAGCATCTTTGTCTTTACCCATGACTCCATTGGTTTGGGGGAAGACGGACCAACCCATCAATCTGTTGAGCATGTTGCGAGCTTGCGCCTCATTCCGAATTTGATGGTTTGGCGTCCATGTGACACCACTGAGAGTGCCGTAGCTTGGGGCTCTGCAATTGAGCGTAAGAATGGTCCAAGCGCTTTAATCTTCAGTCGTCAGAATTGCCCATTTGTGTCACGCACTAGTCAGCAGGTGAAAGAGATTGCCCGCGGTGGATATGTATTGCGTGATCCAAAGAAATCCAAGATCGACGCAGTGATTATTGCTACTGGCTCCGAAATTGCTTTAGCCTTGCAAACTGCAGAGCGTTTAGAGAGTGAAGGCTTAGGGAAGATTGGTGTTCGTGTGGTATCAATTCCTTCAACCACTGTGTTTGATCAACAAGACGCTGCTTATAAGGCAAAAGTCTTACCTGAGGGTATTCCACGCATTGCGGTTGAAGCAGGAGTGAGTGATTTTTGGTGGAAGTATGGTTGCGCAGCAGTGCACGGCGTCGATACCTTCGGTGAGTCAGCTCCAGCGCCCATACTCTATGAATATTTTGGTTTGACTGTGGATGAGATTTCTAAAACAGTGAAGCAATGTATTTCAAAGAAGCAGAAAAGATAAGAAGCAAAGTATTACTTAGAAAATGAATATTAGTTAGGGGAATGGAATGACAATTCGTGTCGCAATTAACGGTTATGGTCGTATTGGTCGTATGGTCTTACGTGCTTTATATGAAGATCAAGTCAATGGCAAGCCAAGACGCGATATCAAGATAGTGGCGATCAATGCGATGGGCGATATAGACATCAATGCACACCTTACACAATATGATTCTGCGCACGGTCGTTTTCCTGCTGAAGTAAAAGTTGATGGTGACTGTATGGTGGTCAATGGCGATCGCATCAAGATGTTCTCAACCCGAAATCCTTTAGAAACTCCTTGGGGAGAGTTAGGCGTTGATATAGTGCTCGAGTGTTCTGGTAAGTTCACCTCAAAAGAAAAAGCCATGGTGCACATCTCTCAGGGCGCGAAGAAAGTATTGATCTCCGCTCCAGGTGAAAAAGATGTGGATGCGACGATTGTGTATGGCGTAAACCAGCAAGTATTAAAACCAAGTGATATCGTAGTTTCTAATGCCAGCTGTACAACAAACTGTTTAGCGCCATTGGTGAAGCCATTATTAGAAAAGATTGGTATCGAGTCTGGTTTGATGACTACGATCCATGCATTTACCAATGACCAGGTGCTCACTGACGTGTATCACAAGGACATGCGTCGTGCGCGCTCTGCTGTGACCAGCATGATTCCAACCAAGACAGGTGCTGCAAAAGCGGTTGGTTTGGTATTACCTGCCTTGGCAGGCCGTTTTGATGGTTTTGCGATGCGCGTTCCGGTCATTAACGTTTCTGTTGTGGACTTAACCTTTGCTGCTAGTCGTACCACTAGTGTGGATGAGCTTAATTCCATCTTGAAGGTAGCGAGCGAAGGTGAATTGAAGGGTATTTTGGGTTTTAATACCTTGCCGCTGGTTTCTATCGACTTTAACCATGACCCACGCCCCAGTATTTATGATGCTTCCCAAACACGGGTTTCAGCGGATGGCAAACTAGTTAAGGTCTTAGCCTGGTATGACAACGAATGGGGTTATTCGGTGCAGATGCTTAATGCGGCTGAAGCTTTGATGGCGGTAAAGTAAGCCTCTAATAACTAAAAGCTAATAAAAGCTGGCTTTATATGTAAAAAAGACCTCAATTGAGGTCTTTTTTCAGTATCTTCCAAAATTATATTGAATTCTTGATGGATATTTTTTCAAATTTCTAGAAAATTCAAGAAAAACACTTCAAATCTTCTGTTTATTGCGGCAATTTTTCTTCTGGCAATGCCCATACATTGCTAAAGAGTGTTCCTGGAGCTTAAAACCCAGATTTTTAGCAATATCGCGCTGCCTTTTCTCAATCGCTTCATCGACAAACTCTTCTACATGCCCACAATCTAGGCATATCAGATGATCGTGATGCTCGCCTTCATTGAGCTCATAAATGGCGCGGCTATCCCCTTTACTCGATTCAAAGTGGCTCCGAAGCAGAAGCCCTGCCTGCTCAAACTGGGTGAGTACACGATAAACCGTCGCCAATCCGATCTCCTTATCATCTTTAGCTAATGCCATAAAGACGTCTTCGGCGCTAAAGTGAGTTCCGCCATTCTGATGAAAAAAGTCCAAAATTTTCATGCGGGGGCCGGTGGCTTTTAGACCAATATCACGTAAATCTGCAGGTGTGGGGTTTTGGTTCATATTCATGGGTTTGGGAGCTAAAATCAATGTCTTAATGATACGGCCTGCTATGCAAAATTGCCTTCAACTTTTTATGAGTTTTTTCCACTCCATTTCAGGGGTTTTTCGCAACGTCCGCTCGGGCTTACTGATTGCTGCTATCGGTGGGATGTTTGTCGTGGTCGGTTGCACGAGCGCTGTAGATGATACCCAGCGTGCGTGGATGAATAAAGTTTTTCGACCTTATGTTCCAGACGTAGTACAAGGCAACTTCATTTCTAGCGAGCAATACGCTAAGCTGCAACTAGGGCAGAGTCGCGAGCAAGTGCGTCAAATACTGGGCACGCCATTACTAGCCAGTTACTTCCACGCTAATCGATGGGATTATGTTTTTGAATTCAAGCGTGCCAATCAGGTGATGGGTAAAGAGCGTCGCGTTACCGTATTTTTCGAGGGCGATAAGTTGGTAAAGTTTCAGGGTGATGCATTGCCAACCGACGTAGAGTTAGTAGCCGAGATTGACAGTTACGCTAAAACGAAGCGCTCATTTTGGGACGTGATGACGGGTTCTAATAAACCTCCAGCAATAGCGTCTTTGCAGAAGCCTGAATTATTAGTGCCTAGCCCAACAAATAGTTTGCCTGCTGGGGTAGCTGTGCCTGCAGCTAAATCGAGCAGTTCATTTTGGGACTTTTTTAGTTTCTCAAAAAAATCACCAGAAGCTCAGCCTCAACAGTTAGGTCCTGGTGCTCTTAACGTTCCTCAAGCTGGTGAAGCTAAATAAAGATTACTTTTGTGTTGATGCTGAATGATTTCTTTTGGCAACCTTAAATTAGAAAACGAAGATACAAATGATGAAGATTGCAATTGCCGGTGCAACTGGCCGTATGGGAAAAATGTTGATCGAGGCGGTTCTCAACACCTCGGATGCTCAGTTGATTGGCGCACTTGAGCATGGCTCCTGCACTTTGATTGGAGAAGATGCGGGTGCGTTCTTGGGTAAGAAAACTGGCGTAGTGATTACGGCCGATATCACCAAAGCCTTAAGTGACGCTGAATTTCTGATTGACTTTACACGTCCTGAAGGCACTATGGCACATTTAGCAGTAGCGCTAAAGACCGGTAGCAAAATGATTGTCGGCACAACGGGCTTAAGCTCTGAGCAGATTGATGCTTTGAAAAAAGCCTCTGCCAATTTAGCGATCGTTTTTGCGCCAAATATGAGCGTGGGTGTCAATGCAACTTTTAAGTTGCTAGAGATCGCTGCCAAGATGTTGAATGAAGGTTACGACATTGAAATCGTTGAAGCCCATCACCGTCATAAAGTAGACGCGCCATCCGGTACCGCCCTCAGAATGGGCGAAGTCATTGCGGATGCGCTTGGCGAGAAATTAGATGATGTTGCGGTCTATGCCCGCGAAGGTCATACCGGTGAGCGTAAAGCAGGCTCGATTGGTTTTGCCACTATTCGTGGCGGCGATATTGTTGGTGATCATACTGTCTTATTTGCAGGCGAGGGTGAACGGATTGAGATCAGCCATAAGTCTTCCAGTCGCCAGTCATATGCTCAAGGTTCATTGCGCGCTGTACGCTTTTTAGAAAACCAGAATTCCGGTCTGTATGACATGCAGGATGTACTTGGCTTGCGTAAATAGTTAGTAAATGAAAAGAATAGAAGAAAAGAGTTGCATTGAATGAGTAAGAATTACGACCACCGCAATATTGAAGCGGCAGCGCGAGCTGATTGGGAGAGTACGCAAGCGTACAAAGTTGCTGAAAATGCAGTAGATGCATCTGGCAAGCCAAGGCCAAAGTATTACGCCTGCTCAATGTTGCCTTACCCATCTGGCAAGTTACATATGGGCCACGTTCGTAACTACACTATCAATGACGTGATGGCACGACAGTTGCGTATGCAGGGTTACAACGTGTTAATGCCAATGGGTTGGGATGCATTTGGCATGCCTGCTGAGAATGCGGCGATTCAGAATAAAGTACCGCCAGCTAAATGGACCTACGACAACATTGCTTATATGAAAAAGCAAATGGTTGCGATGGGTCTAGCAATTGACTGGTCACGTGAGGTTGCAACTTGTAGTCCTGACTACTATCGCTGGAATCAATGGCTCTTTTTAAAGATGCTTGCAAAAGGCATTGCTTATCGCAAGACCCAAGTGGTGAATTGGGATCCAATTGATCAAACAGTATTAGCTAATGAGCAGGTCATTGATGGGCGCGGCTGGCGCTCTGGTGCTTTAGTCGAAAAGCGCGAGATACCTGGTTATTACTTCAACATCACTGCTTATGCAGAGCAGTTGCTTTCTGGTTTAGATGGTTTGGGTTGGCCTGAACGAGTTAAGACTATGCAGGAAAACTGGATAGGCAAAAGTCGAGGTGTTCGTTTTGCTTTCAAGCACGAGATCCAAGATGCACATGGTAATTTTGTTCAAGATGGTCAGTTGTATGTATTTACTACTCGTGCCGATACCATCATGGGTGTTACCTTTTGCGCCGTTGCTGCCGAACATCCATTAGCAAGCCAAGCTGCAGCAAATAATCCTGCCTTGGCAGCATTTATTGAGAAATGTAAAAAGGGTAGCGTGATCGAAGCGGATTTGGCTACCCAAGAAAAAGAGGGTATGTTCACGGGTTTATATGTGACCCATCCGCTTACGAATGAACCGGTTCCGGTTTGGGTTGGTAATTACGTATTGATGTCTTATGGTGATGGTGCCGTCATGGGTGTGCCTGCACATGATGAACGCGATTTTGCGTTTGCTCTCAAATATGAGCTGCCAATCAAACAAGTGATTGCTTTGCGAACTCCATCCGACTTGTTTAGCACTAGCCACTGGCAAGATTGGTATGCCCAAAAGGATGATGTAGTTTGTCTCAATAGCGGTAAGTACGATGGTATGTCTCATGAAGAGGCAACCAATGACGTTGCGGCTGACTTAGAGAAGATGGGGATTGGCGAAATCAAAACCACATACCGTTTACGTGATTGGGGTATCTCTCGTCAACGCTATTGGGGTACGCCGATTCCGATCATTCATTGTGGCGACGATCATAATCTCGGCTGTGGAGCAGTTCCTGTTCCTGAGTCTGATCTACCAGTGGTATTGCCAGAGGATTGTGTACCAGATGGGAGTGGTAATCCCCTCAATAAACGTCCCGACTTCCTAAATGTGAAGTGTCCGAAGTGCGGCAAGCCTGCACGTCGGGAGACTGACACCATGGATACCTTTGTGGATTCGTCTTGGTACTTTATGCGCTATACCGGTCCAGATGCAAAGACCATGGTTGATGGGCGTAATGAATACTGGATGCCGATGGATCAGTATATTGGCGGTATTGAGCATGCAATTTTGCATTTACTCTATGCGCGCTTCTGGACTAAGGTCATGCGTGATCTTGACCTCATTCAGTTTGATGAGCCATTCCAAAACTTGCTGACGCAAGGTATGGTGCTCAATGAGACCTATTACTCTGAAGAGGTTTCTGGCAAAAAGACTTGGTTAAACCCTTTAGATGTAGAGCTCGAGCTAGATGAAAAAGGACGCCCTCAAAGTGCTAAGTTGAAAGGTGATACTTCCGGCATACCAGTCATTATTGGTGGCGTCGAGAAGATGTCTAAGAGTAAAAATAATGGCGTAGATCCTCAGGCCTTAATTGATCAATACGGTGCTGATACCGCGCGTCTATTTGTGATGTTTGCTGCCCCTCCTGAACAACAGCTTGAATGGTCCAGCGCTGGCGTGGAAGGTGCATCGCGTTTCTTACGCCGTGTTTGGGTGTATTCCAGTAGTCAGGCAGATATGATTCGATCTATAGGAGAGGTATTGCCAAGCGATTTGAATGATGCTGAAAAAGAATTACGTCGCGAAGTACATACCATTCTCAAGCAAGCGAACTTTGATTACTGGCGTCGTCAGTACAACACCGTTGTTTCAGCAGCAATGAAAATACTCAACGTGTTGGAGCCAATCAAATTAGATACTGGCATTGTACGACCTGCAGTCTTACGTGAGTGTCTGAGCATTCTGATGAGAATTCTCTATCCAATGGTTCCTCATCTAACGCATGCTCTTTGGAAAGAGATCGGCTACGAAAAGTCTTTTGGCACTCTCTTGGATGCTGCATGGCCAACAGTGGACGAGGCTGCATTAGTTCAAGCAGAATTAACCATCATGCTACAAATTAATGGTAAGTTGCGTGGTGAGGTTCGGGTGCCTGCGGACGCAAGTAAAGAGCAAATAGAAGTTTTGGCATTACAAAGCGAGCCAGCGATGAAAGTATTGAATGGTATAGCACCTAAAAAAGTGATTGTTGTACCAGGTCGCTTAATCAATATTGTTTCCTAATAAACAAAAAACGAGACCAAGGACTAGACTAGAGATATGAGCGTAAATCTTTTTAGACGTACCATGCTTGGTTTACTTGCCTTAGCACCAATCACTGGCTTGGTGGCTTGTGGCTATCGTTTACGTGGTATGGTGGATTTACCATATAAAGTCATTGCCATTACGGGCAATCCTTCACCTCCTTTGCGTACAGATTTGCAAACGTCTATCTTGACTGGAACTGATGCCAAGGTAGCCATTAATCCTAAAGATGCTGACCTCATCCTCGAAATTACTAGCGACTTGAATGGCCGTGAGATTCTTGCCTATAACGCTAATGGACAAGTCTCTGCTTATCGCCTCAATATTCGGGTTGGATTTAGAGTGTATGACAACTTTGGCGCGGATGTCGTTCCTGAAGCTGAAATTTATATGACTCGAGATATGGATTTCTCAGTTTCTACAGTCTTGGCTTCCGATGCTCAAATGGTGCAATTTCTTTCTTTGATGAGGAGAGATTTAGCTGTACAGATTTTACGTCGTGTGGCTGCTTCGGCGCGAGCACCTCAGGCAAAAAAGTTTTAAGTGATTATGGTGAAGGCGCATGGTTAAAGGCGATGCACTCCTAGCTCACTTGAAGTCATTGAGTTCTGCGGCTTCATTAAAGCCACTCTATATTTTTAGTGGCGATGAGCCCCTCTTGATGATGGAGGCGATGGACCAGTTGCGTGCCACCGCTAAAAAAATGGGTTATACCGATCGTGAGGTCTTGTTGCAAGAGCGTGGGTTTGATTGGGGTGCTTTGTTAAGTGCCGGGCAAACCATGTCATTGTTCGGAGACAAGCGCTGGGTTGATTTACGCATACCGACAGGCAAGCCAGGGCGCGAAGGTGCTGAAGCGCTAAAACAGTTCTCTGCTCAAATTGCATCTCAGTCAATGGGGCCTGAAGGGCCAGATACGATTTTTTGCATCATTTTGCCTAAGTTAGATGGCAAGACTAAAACCTCCGCCTGGTTTAGCGCCTTGGACGAGGCTGGGATGGCGATTCAATTAGATTCCTTGGATCGCGCGCAATTACCACAGTGGATTGCAGGTCGCCTAAAGAAGCAGGATCAAGAAGTGCAGTCAGGCCCAGATGGGCAGCGTGCTTTAGCCTTCGTTGCCGAGCAGGTGGAGGGAAACCTAATTGCCGCCCATCAAGAAATTCAGAAGTTGGGCTTATTGTATCCAGCCGGTGTATTAACTGAAGAGCAAATTCGGTCTGCAATTTTGAAAGTTGCCCGCTATAACGTCTTTGAATTAACCGAGGCAATATTAGCGGGCGACCTCCCGCGCCTTAACCGCATGTTAGATGGCCTCAAAGGCGAGGGCGAGCCTTTAGTGCTCATTCTTTGGAGCGTGACTGAAGAGCTTCGGATACTATCGAAATTGAAGGCGGCGAGTGACGCCGGAGAATCGGTGCAAAATTTAATGCGCGCCAACCGAATCTGGGGAAATAAGGAGCGTTTATATCCTATGGCTCTAAAACGAGTTCAGCCTTTGAGGTTGCGCAGGGCGATGCAGGTGGCTGCAGGTTTAGATCGTCAAGCTAAGGGATTGCATGCGGCAGAATTGCCAGCTGATCCTTGGGATGGTTTGCGTTTAGTCGGTAATTTACTGCGTTAGATGAATCGAATATAAAGATTTAACGTAAATAAAAAATATTAATTTAGACATAGTAAAGACATGAGTAATTCAATAAACACCATTCAGCAGATGATGCAGGACATTGGCCAACGTGCTCGTCAGTCATCGCGTGCAATGGCACGTGCATCGAGCGAACAAAAAAACCAAGCTCTATTACATATTGCTAAGTTGATTCGTGAGTGGACTAATGAAATTCAACGCGTGAATATACTCGATGTTGAACGTGCTAAGACCAATGGTCAGGATGCTGCATTTATTGATCGTTTAACGATGACTCCAAAGACGATTGAGTTTATGGCCTTGGGTTTAGAACAAATTGTTTCTTTGGATGACCCTATAGGAAAAATCACGCCGTTGCAAAAGCAAGCCTCTGGTATTGAGCTTGGTCAAATGCGTGTACCACTCGGGGTGATTGGCATTATTTATGAGTCTCGCCCGAATGTGACGATTGATGCAGCTGCGCTGTGTTTGAAATCTGGTAATGCCGTGATTTTGCGTGGTGGTTCAGAAGCGATTGATTCAAATACCTTGTTGGCAGAATTAATTCAAAAAGGTTTGGACGCTGCCAATTTACCGATGGATGCGGTGCAGGTTGTGACCACTACAGATCGTGCTGCTGTTGGGGAAATGATCACCATGACTGAATATATTGATGTGATTGTTCCACGTGGCGGCAAGAGTTTGATTGCCCGTTTGATGGCAGAAGCGCGCGTGCCAATGATTAAGCATCTAGATGGTGTTTGTCATACCTATATTGATGCTGATGCAGACATTGCAATGGCGATTAAGGTGTGTGATAACGCGAAGACGCAGCGCTATGCGCCTTGCAATGCGATGGAAACACTTTTGGTCAATAAAAACATTGCACCTCAAGTATTGCCAGCCCTTTGTAAGATTTACCAAGATAAGGGTGTGGAGTTGCGCGTTGATGACCAAACCCGAAACACTCTTGAGGCGGTGGGTTTTAAAGACTTAGTCAATGCCACTGAAGAAGATTGGCAAACAGAATATTTAGCACCAATTTTGTCGATTAAGACTGTTGCGGATATGGATGAGGCAATGAGCCATATTGAGCAATATGGCAGTAAGCATACCGATGCCATCATTACCAATAATCAGTCACAGGCCAATCGCTTTTTGCGTGAAGTCGATAGTGCCAGCGTGATGGTGAATACCAGCACCCGTTTTGCAGATGGCTTTGAGTATGGTCTTGGTGCCGAAATTGGCATCTCAAATGACAAACTGCATGCCCGTGGACCTGTAGGGCTAGATGGCCTCACTTCTCTCAAATATATCGTCATGGGTCATGGCGAGATTCGTACTTAATTAAGCTTCATTAAAGACTTATAGAAAAAATATAGAGCGGAAATGATTCATCATGGGTAATGCATATTTGTGGACCAAGACTTTTCATATTGTCTTGATTGCCTCTTGGTTTGCTGGTTTGTTTTATCTCCCACGTATCTTTGTGAACTTGGCCGATGAAAAAAATCCTGAGGTCTATGCGCGCCTTCTTGGTATGGCTAATCGCTTATTTCGATTTATGACTATATTGGCGATACCTGCCGTATTGCTGGGCCTTGCTTTGTGGTTGCATTTCAAAATAGGCTCGGGCGAAGTGTGGATGAATGCCAAGATATTTTTTGTCATTATAGTGATTGGTTACCACCATGCTTGTTGGGGCTTACTCAAAAAGTTCCGCAAAGGTATCAATACCCGTTCAGGAGTTTGGTATCGTTGGTTTAATGAGGCGCCTGTCTTGCTGATGGTGATAGTGACTACTTTGGTGGTGATTAAGCCTTAATCTTTTTATATTTTCTAACTCACCCCTTTTTAGATTGCTAGCCTCATGAGATTTTTTGTTGTTTGTCCTGGTGGACTAGAAGTGCCGCTGGCGCAAGAGCTGGCGAATATTTCCCAGCGCCCAGACTGTAAAGCCTTGGGTGCTTGGGTCATTGATCCTATGCCGACGAGCCCAACAGGGGGGGTGGGTTTAGCAGCGCCGATATCTGCAGCGATGGCTTTGAACTTACATTCTCGTATTGCTAGCCGTGTTTTATTGCAGATGGCTGATGCTCCTTATCGTCAAGAAGAGGATTTATATAAGTTGGCCAGTGGCTTAGCTTGGGAGGAGTGGTTTTCTTCAAAGCAAACCCTGCGTGTTGATGTAACAGCACATCGCTCACCGCTGAAGAGTTTGAATTTCGCAACTCTTAAAATCAAGGATGCGATAGTAGACCGCCTACGCGATGTTACGGGCGATCGTCCAAGCATTGATACTGCTTTTCCCGATGTTCGTGTCCAAGCTCATTTGACTGCTACCCATGTCACCATCTATCTAGATACCTCAGGTGAAGCCTTATTTAAACGTGGCTGGCGTGATGAAAAAGGTGATGCGCCCTTAAAAGAAAATCTTGCAGCAGGAATCTTATCCATTACCGGTTGGAAACCTTCTCAAACCCTATTTGATCCAATGTGCGGTAGCGGCACCTTTTTAATTGAAGCGGCGCAAATGGCTTTAGCGATTCCACCAGGCGCAATACGGGCGGGGATGTATGGCGATGATGCTAAGCTTAGTCGCTTGGCTTATCGCCCTTTAGTGACCTCCGCTCATGGGTTTGGGTTTCAGCGACTGAAACCTTTTAATGAGGCTGCTGAACAAAAGCGTTGGGGATCTCTGAAAGAGGCCGCACAGACTGAGATGATCGAAAAGCGCAAGCAATTCCCAGACCCAGAGTCTTTGGATATTAGTGGTGGCGATATTAATGAGCGCTTGGTATCAATGTTTAAAGCCAACTGGCAGCGGGCTCAGCTGCCGGGGTTGCCGCTGACGCGTCAAATTGATGCTTTAGCTAGCAAGCCCTCAGTAAATGCACAAGAGGGTGTGATGTTGTTTAATCCCCCTTATGGTGAACGCTTGGTCATCAAGGGTGGACGGGGCCAAGATCGCGCTGCGGGTGGCGATATGGAGCGAGACGACTATGAGCAAGCTGAGGAGCCAGAAGATCGCTATGCCTTTAATTTGGAAACAGGCCGTCAGAGTGCTAAACGCTCTAGTCGTGAGTCTCTCAAAAAGTTACAGGCTCAAGAAGAGCAAGACCCTAAATTTGTGGAATTCTTAAGGCAGTTTGGTCAGCATCTAAAGGATGCTTTTGGTGGCTGGAATGTCTTTGTATTAACTGCGGATATGGCATTGCCAGGACAGTTACGTATTAAGGAATCGAAGCGCACCCCTTTATTTAATGGCCCACTGGAATGCAGACTCTTTAAGTTTGAGATGCATCAAAAACATACTGCCATAGTAGATTTAAAATAAAAAATATCTAAGGAAGACAGTGATGGAATTTAAAACATATATGTGCTTAATCTGCGGTTGGGTTTATGACGAGGCCGCTGGTTTACCTGGCGAGGGTATTGCGCCTGGCACGCTTTGGAAGGATGTTCCCATGAACTGGACCTGTCCTGAGTGTGGCGCACGTAAGGAAGATTTTGAGATGATGGCAATCTAATCAATTTGCCC
>CANISN010000034.1 GCA_947470165.1 Burkholderiaceae bacterium
AGAGAATCAGTTCAGGGGCAACCGCAATTAAGCGGCTAGTGCGAAACGTTCGTCGTTTGCAGTTATTACATTCCCATTGATTTACGAGATAACGGGTCCTCGGTATGCCCTTGATGCTTTGTAATCCACGTCGAAACCATGTCGACCCCGGAGTTCATGCATTGGAAACTCTATTTTAAGGCCCTTAGGCTTAAATTGCTAAATATCTTATGAATGACTTATTAAGCCCTATTGGGAAAGATGATTTCAAGTAGATCTCGAGGGTGGCGCACGAGGTAATCAGCCCCCCAGCCCTCCGGAGGCTCTTCACAGCCACAATAACCATAAGCAGCAGCAATCGTTTTCATGCCCGCCGCCTTGCCAGCTACGATATCGCGAATGTCATCCCCAACATATATCGATTGACTTGGGTCGATATTAGCCATTCTGGCGGCATGCAGAATTGGCTCTGGATGGGGTTTTGAATGGGGCGTGGTGTCGCCAGAGACTGTAGAGACCGCTCTTTGACGCAGTCCCATAAGCTCTGTTAAGGGCTTGGTAAAACGCTCACTCTTATTGGTCACAATGCCCCAGGGGAGATTAGCGGCATCCAATTGATTTAATAAGTGATCGACACCATCAAAAAGTATGCTTTTTACCAGTAAAGCTTTTTCATAGTTGGCAAAGAATTCATCACGTAATGAAACGAAATCAGGATGATTGGTATCAATTCCAAAGGCACTTCCAATAAGCCCTCGTGCTCCTGCGGAAGCGTGTGGGCGCAACTTTTCATATTGCTTGGGGGCGAGATTTCTGGCGGTTAGGAGTTTATTAGTCGCTGCCACAAGATCTGGAGCGGTGTCTGCGAGGGTGCCATCTAGATCAAAAAAGACACCCTTGTAAGGACTTACTAACCCGCTGCTCATTTACGTACAGCAATCATATAGTTCACGTCCACATCTTCACCTAATTTATAGACTTGAGTAATGGGGTTATATGTCATCCCCTTAATGCCGATCATCTCCAGGCCTGCTTGACGGGTAAAGGCGACTAACTCAGACGGCTTGATAAATTTTGCGTATTCATGGGTACCTTTGGGTAGTAATCGCAATACATATTCAGCGCCAATAATCGCAAATAAGTAGGACTTGGGGTTGCGATTTAAGGTGCTAAAAAAGAGGGTGCCACCTGGCTTGCAGAGCTTTGCACAGGCACGAACTACGGATGCGGGATCTGGGACGTGCTCTAGCATTTCCATGCAGGTCACAACGTCATACTGCCCTGATTGCTCTTCAGCCAGGGCTTCAGCCGAGATAGATCGATATGTGAGGCTTGCGCCTACCTCAAGGGCATGTAATTCAGCTACCTTGAGAGCCCTTTCAGATAAATCAATTCCGCATGTATCAGCTCCAGACTGAGACATCGATTCTGCCAGGATGCCACCACCACAGCCGACATCAAGCACTTTTTTGCCATCGAGATCTACAAAGGACTTGATCCAATTTAGGCGCAAAGGATTGATAGCATGCAAAGGCTTGAATTCACTATTGGGGTCCCACCAGCGATGGGCTAGAGCGCTAAATTTATTAATTTCAGATTGGTCGACGTTCATGGTTTATGAGGGCAAATAGACTGCTAATGAGTGGGTGAGATACGAATATAGCGGAAATAAAAAAGCCCGCACGAAGCGGGCTTTTTTACAAGTAAAAAGAATTACTTAACAGCTGATGTACCAACAACTTCGATATCGGTACGGCGGTTCTTGGCGCGACCTTCAGCAGTTGCATTGCTTGCAACTGGATTGCTCTTGCCTTTTGATTCTGTATAAACGCGGCTACCGTCAACACCTTTGCTTACTAAGTAAGCTTTAACGGACTGAGCACGACGCTGGCCGAGAGCCATGTTGTAAGCATCAGTACCAACGCTGTCAGTATTACCAACAGCAATAACGACTTCTAATTTGATTTTGCTTAAGTCTCTAGCAATTTTGTCCAAAGTAGCCATACCTTCAGCCTTCAATGTTGCTTTGTCGAAGTCATAAAGAGTGTCAGCTTGTAATGTGATCTTGCTTTGAGTAACTTTTGAAGCAGGCGCAGCAGCAGCAGCTTTAGGAGCTAGGAAGCCATCACAACCCTTAGCAGCAGTCGCAGGGGTCCAGCTAGCGTCACGCCAGCACAATGTGCCGTCGCCGTTTTTCCAAGAAATGCCAGTTGAGTTGACCCAGTTGTCAACGTTTTGAGCAGAAGTAGCGGTGGCAGCAACAGAAATTACGCCAGCAAGTACCAGTTTTAGGGTTTTGTTCATTTTTAGTCCTCAAAAATCTCTTTTTTAATTAAAGTCAAACTTAAATGTAATTCGCCCTACCTTGAAGCAAAAAAACTGCAAAGCGACACATCTCAATTTCGTACAAACTACTAGAATCTTAGCATAGGGGCTAGCAGTCATCAAAATGATATTATTTATAGATGGAACAAGCCGCTAAAGAAACACTACCAATATCCCTAGAAGACGAAATGCGGCGGTCCTATTTGGACTACGCAATGAGCGTCATTGTCGGCAGAGCCCTGCCAGATGTCCGTGATGGCCTCAAACCGGTACATCGCCGAGTCTTATTTGCAATGTATGAATTAAACAACGATTGGAACCGAGCTTACAAAAAATCTGCCCGTATAGTTGGCGACGTGATCGGTAAATACCATCCGCATGGCGATTCTGCGGTGTATGACACCATTGTTCGCATGGCCCAAGACTTCTCTCTGCGCTATATGTTGATTGATGGGCAGGGTAATTTTGGCTCAGTAGACGGGGATAATGCTGCTGCAATGCGGTATACCGAGATCCGCCTGCGTAAGATTGCCCATGAGCTTTTGGCTGATTTGGACAAGGAAACGGTCGATTTTGGCCCAAATTACGATGGGAGCGAGAAAGAACCCCTTATTCTTCCTGCAAAAGTACCTAATTTGCTAATTAACGGTAGTTCAGGTATTGCGGTGGGTATGGCGACCAATATTCCTCCCCATAACTTGGATGAGGTGGTTACAGCCTGTTTACATGTCCTTCACAACCCAGATTGCACAATTGATGAGTTAATCGAGATTATTCCTGCGCCTGATTTCCCGACCGCTGGGATTATTTATGGCGTTCAAGGTGTTCGTGAAGGTTATCGCACTGGCCGAGGTCGTGTCGTGATGCGTGCCAAAACTCACTTTGAAGAGCTTGATAAAGGCGCGCGTCAGGCCATCATCGTTGATGAGTTGCCATACCAGGTGAATAAAAAGAACTTGCTCGAGCGGATTGCTGAGTTGGTGAATGAGAAAAAAGTAGAGGGTATCTCTGATCTGCGCGATGAGTCCGATAAGTCAGGCATGCGCGTAGTAATCGAACTCAAGCGCGGTGAAGTGCCTGAAGTAGTTCTCAATAATTTATATAAGAGCACGCAGTTACAAGATAACTTCGGTATGAACATGGTGGCTCTAGTAGATAACCAGCCGCGCCTGTTGAACCTGAAGCAAATGCTTGAGTACTTCCTGCAACATCGCCGCGAAGTAGTCACGCGTCGCACGATTTTTGAATTACGTAAGGCACGTGAGCGTGGTCACGTCTTAGAAGGTTTGGCTGTTGCATTGGCAAATATTGATGAGTTTATTGCCATTATCAAAGCCGCTGCAAACCCAGTAGTTGCTAAGCAAGAATTAATGAGCAAGGCGTGGGACTCTTCTATGGTGCGTGAGATGTTAGCGCGAGCTGAGACGGATACCCCTGGCGGTCGTAATGCTTACCGCCCCGAAGGTTTGTTGCCAGAGTACGGTATGCAAACCACTGGCTTGTATCGCCTATCTGATAGCCAAGCGCAAGAAATTTTGCAGATGCGTTTGCAACGTTTGACTGGCCTTGAGCAAGACAAGATTGTGAATGAGTACAAAGATGTGATGGCAGAGATTTCTGACTTGCTGGATTTACTCGCCAAGCCAGAACGCGTTACTCATGTGATCGAGTCTGAGTTGAAAGAAGTTCAAGCGGAATTTGGTATTGCTGGCGGTGATTCAGGTCGCCGTTCATTTATTGAAATGAATGCGACTGAATTATTCACAGAGGATTTAATTACACCGCAAGATATGGTGGTAACCCTTTCTAATACTGGCTATATGAAGAGTCAGCCTCTGAGTGAGTACCGTGCACAGAAGCGCGGTGGTCGTGGAAAGCAGGCTGCAGCTACCAAGAATGAAGATTGGATTGAAACACTCTTCGTCGCCAATACTCACGACATCATCTTATGCTTCTCTGATCGTGGTCGTATGTACTGGCTCAAAGTGTGGGAGGTTCCACAAGGCAGCCGTAACTCACGTGGCAAGCCAATCGTCAACATGTTCCCATTGATTGAGGGTGAAAAGATTACGGTGATACTCCCGATCAAGGGGTACCAAGATGATCATTACGTCTTTATGGCAACAAGCTTAGGTACGGTGAAGAAGACGCGTTTATCTGATTTCTCGAATCCACGTAAAGCCGGAATTATTGCGGTTGATTTAAATGAGAATGACTTCTTAGTGGGCGCAGCGATTACCGATGGCCAGCACGATGTAATGCTCTTCTCTGATGCTGGTAAAGCAGTCCGCTTTGATGAGAATGATGTTCGTCCAATGGGTCGTACAGCTCGAGGTGTACGAGGTATGAACTTGGGAGAAGGTCATCAAGTGATCGCTATGCTAGTTGCTGTGGCAGAAGTTGAGGGAGTTGAGGCCATCACTATTGACGCTGAAGGTAATGCTATTCCAAGTAGCGTTCTGACTGCCACTGAAAATGGTTTTGGTAAACGTACTCCAATTGGTGAATATACCCGTCATGGTCGCGGCACTAAAGGCATGATCGCGATTCAGACAACGGAGCGCAACGGTAAAGTGGTTGCCGCTGCTCTGGTTTCTCCTGAAGATCAAATTATGTTGATCACTACTGGCGGTATTTTGGTCCGCACCCGTGTCTCAGAGATTCGTGAAATGGGGCGCGCCACACAGGGCGTCACCTTAATTAACGTTGATGAGGGCACCCGCTTATCTGGCTTACAACGCATTGCTGAAAGTGATTCGGATGACGAGGGTGATGAAGTAGAAGAGGGTGATGTATCTGCTGATCCAGCAACCGATTCCCCTTCTGATGCGGCAGGTGACGCGTAAGGCGTCATCACTAAATTAGCTAACACGATGAGCTTTGACCACCGCATCTTCAATTTCGCTGCGGGGCCGGCCACTCTGCCTGAAGAAGTATTGAAGCAGGCTGCCGATGAAATGCTCAATTGGCGTGGGCTTGGAACAAGCGTGATGGAGATTAGCCATCGCAGTAAAGAATTCATGGAAGTATATGAAGAGGTGGTGCAAGATCTGCGCGCCTTGATGAATATTCCAAGTAACTATGAAATCTTGTTTTTACAAGGTGGTGGCCTTGGACAAAATGCAGCTATTCCAATGAACCTAATGCCTTTGGCTAAAAATGGTCCTAGGGCGGATTACATTGTGACCGGCATATGGTCAGAAAAATCTTATAAAGAAGCACAGAAGTACGGTATAGCAAACCTAGCGGCATCTTCTGCCGCAGAAAAGTTCAATACGATTCCTCCAAGAGATACTTGGGAGCTATCGGATGATGCCGCTTATGTTCTCTACTGTGCCAATGAGACTATTGGTGGTGTTGAGTTCCCAAATGTGCCAGATGTTGGTCAGACTTGTTTGGTGGCAGATATTTCTAGTAACTTCCTCTCTAAGGAGATGGATGTTACTCAGTGTGGCGTCTGGTTTGGTGGAGTACAAAAAAACATCGGCCCATCGGGCGTGACTATTGTGATTGTTCGCCAAGACTTGATAGGTCACAGTATGGGCATCACCCCATTGATTTGGGACTGGTCTATCCAGGCCGGCACCCAATCTATGATCAACACACCACCTACTTTCTCAATTTATATGGCTGGCCTAGGATTTAAGTGGCTTCTTAAGCAGGGCGGTGTTAAGGTTATTGAAAAGCGTAATAAAGAAAAAGCCGACCTACTCTATAGCTACTTAGACCAAAGTAGCTTGTATGAGAATCGCGTTACTAAAGAATATCGCTCTCGTATGAACGTGACTTTCTTCTTAAAGGATGAGTCTTTGAATGCGGAGTTTTTAGAGCAATCCAATGCTGCGGGATTGGTTGCTTTGCGCGGTCATAAAGCTGCAGGTGGTATGCGCGCAAGTATTTACAACGCAATGCCGCTAGAGGGCGTCAAGACCTTAGTGGAATTTATGCGTGACTTTGAAAGGCGTGCCTAATGAACTCCAAAGACCAGAGTACCGAAGAACAGCGCTTAGCACCAATACGCGACAAAATCGATGCGCTGGATGCGCAAATTTTAGATTTACTCACACAACGCGCAAAAGCAGCGCAAGAGGTCGGTCATGTCAAGGGCGGGTTTTCATCCCCAGTCTTTAGGCCTGAGCGTGAACGTCAAGTTGTAGCGCGCTTACAAGATATTAATATGGGCCCTTTATTGCCAGACGGAATTGCTGCTATTTGGCGTGAAGTGATGTCGGCCTGCAGGGCTTTGGAAGCTCGTCAAACGATTGCTTATCTCGGGCCAGTGGGTACGTTTTCAGAACAAGCAGCGCAAACATATTTTGGGCACTCAATTGCAGGTCTTCCTTGCAACAGTTTGGATGAAGTATTTAAGGCGGTAGAAAAGGGCGCAGCTCAATTTGGAGTTGTGCCTGTTGAGAATTCTAGCGAGGGCGCCATCTCCCGTACCTTGGATTTACTACTAGACTCTTCGATGCAAATTAGTGGTGAAGTAGTTTTACCAATTCGCCACCATTTATTAACCAAGAGTGGCGATTTAAATGGCGTGACTTCTGTATGTGCACATGCTCAAGCCTTAGCTCAATGCCAGCAATGGTTGAGTTTGCATGCCCCACAACTTCAGCGTCAAGCAGTGAGCAGTAATGCTGAGGCTGCTCGTATGGCGGCAAGTGATCCTACTGTAGCTGCGATTGCAGGTGATCCTGCGCAAGAGGCATATGGTCTTCAAGCAGTTGCTGCACAAATTCAGGATGACCCGCACAACCGTACTCGTTTTGTGGTGGTTGGTACTTACGAGTGCCAACCTACAGGTCAGGACCAGACTTCTTTGGTACTTTCGGTTGATAACCAGCCAGGTGCGGTTCATCGCCTATTAGGGCCTCTCGCTAAACATGGTGTTTCTATGAATCGTTTTGAGTCTCGTCCTGCACGCAAGGGAACTTGGGAATATCACTTTTACATCGATGTAGCGGGTCATGCGAATGATGTAAAAGTAGCCAAAGCATTGGAAGAGTTAAAAACGACTGCTGCTTTTTATAAAAATCTCGGTTCATACCCTCATTCGACATGAGCTCTAAGATTGGTCTAAAGCATATTCATGCAATTGCTCCTTATGTGGGCGGGCGTCCTATTAGTGAAGTGGCTCGTGAGTATGGTTTAGATGAAAGTAAAATTGTCAAACTTGCTTCGAATGAAAATCCTTTGGGTATGCCAAAATCTGCACAAGAGGCGATGCTCAAGGCGGCATCTGATTTAGGCCGTTATCCCGACTCCAACGGCTTTGAGCTCAAAAAAGTTTTATCTGACCGTTTAGGTGTTCCAGCCGATTGGATCACTCTGGGCAATGGCAGTAACGATATCTTGGAGTTGGCCGCCCGTGCTGTTGCTCAGTCTGGCGATGAAATCATTTTTTCTAAGCATGCTTTTGCTGTATATCCACTCGCAACTCAGGCTGTTGGCGCTAAGGCAGTTGAAGTTGCTGCAACCGCCGTCTATGGTCATGACTTGCCAGCCATGTTAGCTGCGATCAAAGCGTCCGGTGATAAAGCGAAATTGGTTTTTGTGGCGAACCCTAACAATCCCACTGGTAGTTACTTGAGTGCACATGAGATTGAAGATTTCTTAATGGCCGTTCCTGCACATGTAGTGGTGGTATTGGATGAGGCCTATAACGAATACCTCGCTCCTGAGCAGCGTTATGACGCCATTGCTTGGGTGAAGCGTTTCCCGAATATGATTCTATCGCGTAGTTTTTCTAAAGCCTATGGCCTAGCAGGTTTGCGAATCGGATATGGTGTTGCGCAACCTGCTTTAACTGATTTACTCAATCGCATTCGTCAACCATTTAACGTTAATAGTCTTGCACAAGCCGCAGCGATCGCAGCGTTCCAAGATTCTGCTTTCTTGCAGCAAGGCTTTGAATTGAATCGCGCTGGTTTAGTTCAACTGATGCAAGCATTTGATGCGCTTGGCTTAACTTATCTTCCGTCAGCTGGCAACTTTGTGTTGGTGAAGGTGGGTGATGATGATCGTGCTGGCGCTCGCATTAATTTAGAGTTGCTCAAGCGTGGCATTATCGTTCGCCCGGTGGGGAACTATGGTCTGCCACAGTGGTTGCGTATTTCGATTGGATTACCTGAAGAGAATGCCGCATTTATAGCTGCATTGCGCGATATCTTGGCATTGAAGTAATTCAACAATACGAATAATAAAAATAAATATTGAATACCCCCATGGCCATTATTAATCCAGCACGCAATTACGGCACCGTCACTGTCATAGGCGTTGGCCTGATTGGTGCATCCTTAGGTTTGGCTTTAAAAAAAGCTGGAGTAGTTAATAAAGTATTGGGTGTTGGTCGTAGCTCTGCAAATCTAGATCAAGCACTCAAGATGGGTGCAATTGATGCTGTAGTCGATTTAGTCGAAGCGGCCAAACAATCTGATGTGATTGTGTTGTGTATACCAGTTGCACAGATGCGTGCTGTTTTTGAAGTGATCGAGCCTCATCTTGAATCCCGCACCATGATTACGGATGCGGGAAGCACCAAAGGCGACGTTATTTTGGCAGCCAAGGAAGTCTTAGGTAAGAAAGCTTGTCAGTTTGTGCCAGCCCATCCTATCGCCGGTGGAGCACAGCATGGAGCAGGTGCTGCTAAAACAGATCTATTTCAGGGTAAGCAAACAATTCTTTGTCCGCTTCAAGAAAATTCTCCCCAAGACACTGATTTAATCGAAGGTTTTTGGCGGTCTATTGGCTCTGTTGTGAAAAAGATCTCTAACGTGCAGCACGATGCTATCTATGCCGCCGTATCTCATTTGCCGCATATCCTGTCTTATGCCTTGATGGCTAGCGTAGTCAATTCTGAGGATGCTGAGCACAAGCTCAGTCATGTGGGTGCAGGATTTAAGGATTTCACGCGCATTGCGGCTTCGAGCCCAGAGATGTGGCGTGATATTTGCCTGGGTAATCGCACCGCAGTTTTGAAAGAGCTCGATCAGTATCTGCTCATAGTGAATCATATGCGTAAATTGATTGCTGAAAATGATGGTGCTGGCTTAGAGAAATTATTTGATAAGGCAAGTAAGGCACGCCAAGATCTGGATGTGCTCTGATGAGTGGAGTACCCGATATACAAGTTGGACCTTTTAGGAGAGCACGGGGTTCGATTATCTTACCGGGTTCTAAAAGTATCTCCAATCGTGCTTTGTTGTTAGCAGCGTTATCAACCGGAACAACAACCCTTAAAAACCTGCTAGACGCAGACGATACGCAGGTTATGCGTAATGCATTGCGCCAACTTGGCTTATCAGTGACTGATCAAGCAAATCATGTTTGTGTGGTTGAGGGGTGTGGCGGTAAATTTCCTGTACAAAATGCAGATCTCTTTATGGGTAATGCAGGTACAGCAATTCGCCCACTGACTGCAGCGCTTGCTATGCAGGGCGGTCACTACCGCTTGTCTGGTGTGCCGCGTATGCATGAGCGTCCTATTCGGGATCTAGTGGATGGCTTACGTCAAGTAGGTGCAAAGATTAACTATGAGCTTGTAGAAGGCTATCCACCAATCAAAATAACTGCAGCGAATATTGCAATTAAAGATGTTGTTAAAGTACGCGGTGATGTTTCCAGTCAGTTCCTGACAGCCTTGTTGATGGCTTTGCCTTTGGTAGCAAAAGATCCAGTCAAGATTGAGGTGATTGGTGAGTTGATTTCTCGTCCTTATATTGATATCACGCTGAAGTTGATGGCGCGTTTTGGTGTCAAAGTAGTTTGTCCTGATGCGCAGACATTTATGATTCCTGCAAAAACATCTGATGTGGTGTATCAAAGCCCTGGAGTGTTATCGGTTGAAGGTGATGCATCTTCGGCATCCTATTTCTTAGCTCTTGGAGCTATTGGTGGCGGACCGGTGCGTGTTCTTGGTGTTGGTAGCGATAGCATCCAGGGTGATGTCGTTTTTGCTGATGCGCTGGCATTAATGGGGGCCAAGATCTCGTCTGGTGAAGACTGGATTGAAGTTGCTGGTGTGAAGAATGCCAATGGTAGGCTCAATGGCATCACTATAGATTGCACGGAAATTCCCGATGCAGCGATGACATTAGCCGTTGCAGCTTTATTTGCTGAAGGCCCAACCCGCTTAAACAATATTGCTAGCTGGCGCGTTAAAGAAACGGATCGTATTGCCGCCATGGCAAAAGAGTTAAAAAAGATTGGCGCTATCGTTGAGGAGGGTGTTGATTACATCGTAGTTCAAGCCCCCAGCTCCCTGGCTGATTGGCGGTCTCCAGGCGAAGGTATTGATACCTACGATGACCACCGCATGGCAATGTGCTTCTCATTAGCTGCTTTTGGTCCGAATGCACTCATGATCAATGATCCGGGCTGTGTGGCTAAAACATTTCCAACTTACTTTGCAGAATTTGCAAAGATCGTTTCCTAAAGACCTCTTTTGATGCACTTGATTCCAGTCATCGCTATTGATGGACCTACCGCCTCTGGCAAAGGGACGGTCGCCACTTTGGTGGCGGAAAAGTTGGGCTTTCATTATCTAGATAGCGGTGCACTTTATCGTTTGGTCGCGCTCGGTAGTGAGAATGCGTCTATTGATCCCCAAAATGGCTTAGAAATAGGTGTTTTGGCTAAAAAACTGGCGATTTCCTTCAAAAATGGCCGAATTCTGCTCAATTCTGAAGATGTCACAGAAGCTATTCGAACCGAGAGCATTGGTTTGCGTGCCTCAGCCATTGCTGCTCACTCAGAGGTTCGTCAGGCTTTAATAGGGATTCAGCATGGTTTTCGTGTTGCTCCAGGCTTGGTGGCTGATGGTCGAGACATGGCCAGCGTGATTTTCCCAGATGCGGTGCTCAAGGTTTTCTTGACCGCAACAGCAGAAACTAGAGCCCAGCGTCGGTATAAGCAGTTGATAGCTAAGGGAATTTCTGTTAAACTTGAGCACTTACTGCATGATTTACAGGAGCGCGACACCAGAGACAGTAGTCGAGGTGCTGCACCCTTGTTGGTCGCAGACGGCGCCAAAGTGTTAGAAACATCGGAATTATCGATAGATCAAGCAGTTAAGAAGATTTTGGATTGGTATGAATCAAAAATAGCTTAATTTGTTGGTGGGTAGTAATAAGTAGTAGCAGTAGTTTTGGTGTCTTGAGGAACTCTACAACGCAATTATCTAATCTAGCGTGTTTCTTGGGGCTTTTTTAACCTAACCCGTCAGGCCTTCTGACGGCACAAAGTGAATATATAAAATGTCTGAATCATTTGCAGAATTATTTGAAGAATCATTAACCCGATCGAATATGAAGACCGGCCAAGTTATTTCGGCTGAAGTCCTTCGCATCGACCATAACTTCGTCGTTGTTAACGCTGGCTTAAAGTCTGAAGCGTTTATTCCTGTTGAAGAATTCCATAACGACGCTGGCGAGAT
>CANISN010000035.1 GCA_947470165.1 Burkholderiaceae bacterium
TCACTTTCGGAGTGATGTAGTAGCTAGGCGTAATCTGGGGAAGGGCCATGGCGCCCTTGATCACCGTTCTATCGGCTTGGCTGAAAGCACCCGGAGCAGTTGCCGCCAAGTTACCGCCAATGTTATAGGAAAAGCGCGTGAAATCTGTTGAAAAAGTCGTTGCAGGGCCCGTCGGTAAGGTAATGTACTTTCCACTAGTGTCAGCAACTGCTGGTGTTAAACGGTTGCTGTAGGCAGCCGTGACATTCGGCAGAATATTATATGGAGACTGCACTACCACCGTTGGATCTGGCTGCAAGGTTTGGAATGTCATGGCGCGCGCGCCTACAGTCCAATTGCTTAAGCTCCCCGTCAAATTTTTATTGGTCCCGACTTCTTGGCGAAACTGACTGGTTACGGTACCAGCAATGCTTTGTGAAAAGTCAGTTGGGTACTTACCATCTGAAACCCGTGACATATTGGCATAACCTGTCCATGCACCAGCAATCGGGATGCCACCCATGCCTAAATCACCGCTAAGATTTTGCCTCTGCTGCCAGTCATAGCGCCAGCGATCGGTTCCTGTTTTCTGATCGTAAGGAAGATAATCTCCACCCAAGCTGCCAGTGTATTGCTTATCTATGAATTGGTATTTAGCGCCTAACTGAACACCACGCTGACCCATTACTCGAGGAAGTAAAAGTAAATCGCGATTCGGGGCGATATTTACATAATACGGTTGCGTGATATCAATACCATTATTAGAGTTATAGCTAGCGACTGGTGACAATATTCCAGAACGGCGTTGATTGGAAGTTGGGGCAGTGAAATAAGGCACATAAGCAATTGGTATATCAAAGAATCTCATTACACCGTTTGTGCCAACCATTTCTTTTTGTTCGTTATCTATCTCTAAAGTGCTGGCCGTAAAATACCAATCAAGATTTGCTGGAGTACAAGTTGTGTAAGTAGCTTTATCAAATACAAATACATCAGCAGTTTTAATTGTTAATTTTTTTGCATTACCACTAGCGCGGTTATCACGTAGCTCATAATTTGGCGTCTCCATTTCACCTTCACGTGCGTCTACTCTGAAGCGTGCCTTAGGACCTTTAAATAATGTATTCTCTTTTGAGAATTCAGTATTGCCAGACAAATTTGCTACATCAGTATCGGGATCATATTTAATTTCATCCGCTTTAATTACTGTACCGTTACGACGAATTTGTGCCCGACCTTTTAAACGCATTTCCCGATCAACAATTCCATCGATCGAATCACTAGAGGTGAACGTTAGGGCATTGCTGTCGGCAATAGGCTTTCCAACGCGCAACTGATCATCTAATTTCAGCACAGTGACATCACCACGATCAGGTATCAAAACAGAATTTGCAGAGTTACTTAAGGACTGTGCCGATTGGGGTAAAGGAGCGGGGGCCTGAGCGCTTACTAAAAGCGCAAATTGTGACAATGCAACCCCCATCATTACTCGCAGGGTGACAGCTAAAAAAAGAGGGGCGCAAAAGCCGGCGCGACGGCGATAATGACTCATAGATCCAGACCCGCCTTATTATACGAATCGACCATGACTGACTCTCGCTTAGACACCCTCCGTAACTGGCTAAAAGGCCTTGAAGCTAGCTGGCAATTAGATCTGCTCAGTTTAACCCCTGCCTCGGCAGATGCCAGCTTTCGGCGGTATTTTCGGATTGGGTCCAAAAAACCGGGTTTTCCAACTTTGATCGTGATGGATGCCCCTCCCCAACATGAGCCTTTAAACAGCTTTATTCAGGTCGATTTATTGCTTGCAAATGCCGGTTTAAATACTCCTAAAATCTTAGAAAAGAATGTAGTTGAAGGCTTTCTTTTACTTAGCGACTTGGGCACAAAAACTTACCTTGCAGAACTCAATCCTGCTAGCGCAGATCATCTGTATAAAGCTGCAACTCATGCTTTAGTGCAAATGCAATTGGCTAGTAAGCCAGCTATATTGCCGAACTATGATGAAGCACTCTTACAACGTGAGTTAGATCTTTTTCCGGAGTGGTACCTAAAGAAACATCTGGGAACTAAATTAACAGATCTTCAAAATTCTCAAATCAAGCAAGCATTTGAGTTGATTATTCAAAATAATTTAGCTCAAGCAAAAGTTTACGTTCATCGTGATTACCATTCACGCAATCTCATGGTGACTGAAGAAAATAATCCTGGAGTAATTGATTTTCAAGATGCCGTTTATGGTCCTATTACTTACGATGCTGCTTCTCTCTGGCGTGATGCTTATATTACATGGCCCGAAGAACGTGTGATTGATTGGGTAATTAAATTTTGGGAGGCTGGTCGCAAAGTAGGACTACCAATGCCAAATGATTTTGGTCAGTTTTATCGTGACTTTGAGTGGATAGGTTTACAACGACATCTTAAAGTCTTGGGTATTTTTGCAAGATTATTTCATCGCGACGGAAAAGATGGTTATCTCAAAGAGATACCATTAGTACTCGAGTATGCAATTACCACTGCCAATCGCTATATTGAATTAAAGCCTTTGGCGCGTATTCTGGAATCAACGCGCGCAACTAAGGAATAATTTTTCATTCATGATGAATCAGCGCAATCTCATTCCATGCTTATTGCTTGCCGCAGGTAGAGGTGAGCGTATGCGCCCTTTAACGGATGAGCTACCTAAGCCGCTACTTACGATCAAGAATAAATCCTTACTAGCTTGGCATTTAGAAGCATTAGGCGCAGCAGGTATTCAAGAGGTAGTAATTAATCATGCCTGGCTTGGTAAGAAGATTGTGGATGCTCTAGGGGATGGTAGTCAATTTGGCCTGAACATTACTTACTCCCCAGAAGCTAGCGCTCTAGAAACTGCGGGCGGTATTCGGAAGGCATTAGCCTTACTAAAGCCTAGTGACTATTTCTTAGTCATCAATGGCGATATTTTTAGCCCGAATTTGCCAATCCAGCAACTTTTGGATCAAATTACTAGCTTACGTATGATGCCTAGCAAGCCTTTAGCTCATCTTTTGATGGTTCCAAACCCGGTTCAACACCCTCAAGGGGACTTTTATCTTAAAGACTCACAAATACTCAATGAGCCTAAAAATGGCGCTGAAAAGCTTACCTTTTCCGGAATTGGTATTTACCACCAAGACCTATTCAAAGATTTAGAAATCGGTACTTCTGCCAAGTTAGCCCCTCTCCTGAAGGAGGCAATCCTAGAAAATCGAGTTTCCGGTGAAAAATATACTGGTCCGTGGCACGATGTAGGTACACCTCAACGATTACAAGAACTCAATGCAGCGAATGAATAAATCCAATATTTACCAGCAACGCCGAATTGAACTAGCGAAACTTATCTGCGCTAAAACTGGTGGCGGGATTGCCGTCTTGAGCACGGCACCAGAGACTGCCCGCAATCGCGATAGTGAATTTCCTTATCGTCATGACAGTGATTTTTTCTATTTGACTGGCTTTGAGGAGCCTGGTGCAGCCCTGGTTCTGAAAATCGCCGGATCACACTCACAACCCCAACTGGAATCTCATCTGTTCTGTAGGCCTAAAGATGCTGAGCGTGAGATTTGGGATGGCATTCGCCTAGGACCAGAAGCCGCACCTGAGACACTAGGTGTGGAATATGCCCATAGCCATCATGAGCTAGACAATAAGTTGGGTGAGTTACTCGCAGATCAAGATGCAGTCTATGTTCGCCTTTCTGAAAGTGCCGAGACAGATCGTCGATTGCGCAATTGGATGAAGCAAGTACGAAGCCAAGCTCGTGCTGGCATTAATCCACCCTCCGAGCTTCATGATGTTGAGAGTTTGATTCATGAAATGCGTCTCTTTAAAGACGAATATGAAATCGACATCATGCGTCGTGCTGCTGTGATTTCTGCGCGGGCTCATATTCGAGCGATGCGCACCTGTAAACCTGGGCTGCGTGAATACCACCTTGAAGCAGAACTTCTTCACGAGTTTCGCCATAGCGGATCACAAAGCGTTGCCTACAACAGTATTGTTGCTAGTGGTGCCAACTCTTGTATTCTGCATTACCGCGCTAGCGATGCAGAACTTCGTAGCGGCGAACTCTGCCTCATAGATGCTGGCTGCGAATTAGATAGTTACGCCTCGGATATTACTCGTACCTTTCCGGTAAATGGCAAATTTACTAGCCCGCAACGCGCGCTCTATGACATCACGCTAGCCTCACAAGAAGCAGCTGTTGCCGCAACTAAGCCCGGTAATACTTTCATGCAGCCTCACGAAGCGGCACTCAAAGTCTTAACCCAAGGCTTGCTGGATGAGAAGCTTCTCAAGCTTGCAGAATTAGGCTCTTTAGATAATGCGATTGAGACTGGCGCCTATCGTCGCTTCTATATGCACCGCACCTCACACTGGTTAGGCATGGATGTTCATGATGTCGGTTCATATCGTGAACCACTTGGCACAGCAACAGATTCCTCAGAAAAGCCATGGCGCCTTCTAAAGCCTGGCATGGTTCTCACCATTGAGCCCGGCCTATATGTTCGCCCCGCAGATGATGTGGATGAGCGCTTTTGGAATATCGGCATCCGTATTGAAGACGATGCAGTGGTTAATGATTCTGCTTGTGAATTGATTTCTCGTGGCGCACCAGTAAAAGCCGATGAAATCGAAGCACTGATGAGAAATTAAATCACCAAACATGCAAGCAGAGAATGTTGATATCGTAATTCAGGGTGGTGGGCCAGTAGGGCTTGCCTGTAGTACATGGTGCCTACAAAAATTCCCAGAAGCAAAGATTGCGTTACTAGACCGCAACCCCATTGATGATGTGGGCTTAGCGGCCGCGGATACTCGGGGGGTTGCTCTCTCACACGGTAGCAAGCTACTACTCGATACTATTAATGCATGGCCTACTGAGTGCGCTAATATTCATCGGGTGCACGTCTCACAAGTAGGCCGCTTTGGTCGCGCACTGATGACTCGCGAAGAACTCAAGCAAGAGGCACTCGGCCATATTATTCGCTATCGAGATATTCATCTCACTCTGCGAAGAGCCTTGAGAGCCATTCAAACTCAAAGCCCGAATTTCATTTGGCGGCATATCAACGCCAATGCTGATGCTCATCAGATTCAAGCAAAATGTATTGTGCACGCTGAGGGTGGTCTTTTTAAAACGCAGGACTGGGTAGAGACTGGTCGTGACTATGAGCAATCAGCATTGGTCGGCTTAGTCGAAGTTGAGAATGCAGTGCCCCATCAAGCGTGGGAACGCTTTACTTCTGAAGGCCCACTAGCTGTCTTACCGAGTCACTATGGTCCGAATATTCTGAATCTAGTTTGGTGCGGATCACCCGTATCTTCAAAAGCTCGACTTGCTTTAAGTGATGTAGATTTCTTACAAAGCTTACAAACTGAGTTTGGCTCGCGCATTGGCCAATTTCTGAAGATCCAAGATCGTCGACTTTATGAGCTGGGCCTCAATTACCGCAAAGAAATTACTCAAGGTAATGAGGTGTGGATTGGTAATGCTGCTCAGACCTTACATCCCGTTGCTGGACAAGGTCTCAATCTAGGATTAAGAGATGCTTACCTCTTATCCGAAAAACTCAGCACCCTCTTTTCAAAGTCAGAAGATCAAAAATCGACTGCTGCTATTGAGGTAACTTTGCAGGACTATGCCCTCAGTCGCAAAGCTGATCGCACTGCCACCATTGGTCTAACCGATTTCATGGCAAGAATCTTTACATCAAATCTTCTGCCTGTTGTGATTGGGCGAGGATTTGCTTTATCAGCCCTCCAGTGGCTCCCCCCAATCAAGACAGCCTTAGCGCGGCAAATGATGTTTGGTAGACGCTAAGACTCTGAAATACTCTCTGCAGCACAAGATCCCTACCGGTTTAATCTAAATCACAGCACTGACTGTATTCATCTGCCTAAAATTTAGGCAAATTTGGGTCCGATTGTGCTAAAGTGACAACCTTTCCCAAAGATAAGACACCCTCCAGAATCCAGCCTATAGAAAATGAAGATTGGCTCACACATTCTCGCAAATAGATTGTTTGTTGCCCCCATGGCAGGGGTAACGGATCGCCCATTTCGACAGCTTTGTAAAAAGCTGGGTGCTGGTTATGCCGTTTCTGAAATGGTCGCTTCAAATGCATTGCTGTGGAAGAGTGAAAAAACCCAGCGTCGTGCCAATCACCAAGGCGAATTTAAGCCCATCGCTGTTCAAATCGCTGGCGCTGATCCGAAGATGATGGCAGCAGCTGCTAAACTCAATGTTGATCATGGTGCCCAGATTATTGATATCAATATGGGCTGCCCTGCTAAAAAGGTATGTAATGTTGCAGCTGGCTCAGCGCTCTTAAAAGACGAGCCCTTAGTGCAACAAATTTTAGAGGCTGTAGTTCAGGCGGTAGGTGTAGGGCCTGATGCAGTCCCCGTGACCCTAAAGATTCGTACTGGCTGGGATCGTGAGCATAAAAATGCGATTCACATAGCTCGCCTTGCAGAAAAATCTGGCATCTCCATGCTGACCATTCATGGCCGCACGAGAGCCGATCTGTATCACGGTGAAGCGGAATACGAAACGATTAGCGCAGTGAAAAATAGCGTTTCAATTCCGGTGGTTGCGAATGGGGATATCACCACCCCAGAAAAAGCAGCATTTGTTTTAAATGAAACTGGCGCAGATGCCATCATGATTGGTCGCGCGGCTCAAGGACGTCCTTGGATTTTTCGGGAAATTAACCATTTTCTGGAGACAGGTGGAAAATTACCAACACCCCAAATCAATGAAATTCAGGACATTATGAATGCGCACCTCATTGATCACTATGAGTTCTATGGTGAATATATTGGATTGCGGACAGCACGCAAACATATCGGCTGGTATTGCAAAGGTTTGCGTAACTCCCATGCATTTCGTCAAAGAATGAATACCGCCGATGATTGCAAAACCCAATTACAGATGGTCAATGATTTTTTTGATGAGATGAAATCCCATTCAGATAGTTTGTTATTTTTAGAAGCAGCCTAAATTTAATTTTCCTTATTTAATTTATCCATGACCAATAAGCACCCTATCACCGAATGCATTGAGACTCAGCTACAGCGCTACCTAGAAGACCTCAAGGGAACGCCTCCATCCGACCTATACCAAATGGTATTAGCAGTAGTTGAAAAGCCGATGCTAGAACTAGTACTAGAGCATGCCAAACAGAATCAGTCCTTAGCAGCTCAATATCTTGGGATTAACCGAAATACGCTTCATAAGAAATTGATCGAATACCAAATCTTAAAATAATCCAACGCTCAATATCCCATTATTTATTAATAAAGCCTTCTGGAAAATATGATCCGAACCGCGCTACTCTCTGTTTCTGATAAAAATGGTATTGTGCCTTTTGCTAAAGCACTGCATGAGCAAGGTGTTAAGTTGATCTCTACTGGCGGTACTGCAAAGCTACTAGCTGAAAATAATTTACCGGTAGTACAAGTCTCTTCATTAACTCAATTTCCAGAAATGCTCGATGGTCGTGTGAAAACATTGCATCCCATGGTACATGGTGGCTTGCTTGCTCGCAGAGATATCCCTGAACATATGGCTGCTTTAAAAGAACATGGTATTGACACTATCGATATGCTCGTGATCAATCTCTACCCGTTCAACGAGACAGTTGCTAAGGCTCACTGCTCTTTTGAAGATGCGGTTGAAAACATTGATATTGGTGGTCCAGCGATGTTGCGTGCTGCAGCTAAGAATCACCAAGATGTGACTGTACTTATCTCTCCAGAAGATTACGCACCAATATTAGACGAGATGAAGGCCAATCAGAACATAGTTTCTTATAAGACTAATCTGGGTCTAGCTAAAAAAGTATTTGCGCATACCGCCCAGTACGATGGTGCCATAGCTAATTACTTATCTGCCTTAGGCGATGACCTAGATCATCAGAAACGTTCCGCCTATCCAGAAACCCTGCACCTTGCTTTTGAAAAAGTACAAGAAATGCGTTATGGCGAGAACCCACATCAGTCTGCTGCTTTTTATAGAGATATTTACTCAGTCGATGGCGCGCTTGCTAATTACAAGCAATTACAAGGTAAAGAACTCTCTTATAACAATATCGCTGATGCTGATTCTGCTTGGGAATGTGTTAAGAGCTTTACTAACAATACTGGCGGAGGTGCCGCCTGCGTGATCATCAAGCATGCCAATCCTTGTGGTGTAGCAGTTGGCGCTAATCCACTTGAGGCCTATCAAAAAGCCTTTAAAACAGATCCTAGTTCAGCGTTCGGCGGCATTATTGCTTTGAATGCGCCATGTGATGGTGCGGCAGCTGAAGCCATCTCTAAACAATTTGTAGAGGTATTGATTGCCCCAAGCTTTAGCACCGAATCCAAAGCAATCTTTGCTAGCAAACAAAATGTGCGCCTTTTAGAGATTCCTCTCGGTAATGCATTTAACGCTTTTGACTTTAAACGTGTTGGCGGCGGCTTACTCGTTCAATCCCCTGATGCGAAGAATGTACTTGAGAGCGAGATGCGCGTTGTCAGTAAGCGTCTGCCAACTCCCAGCGAAATGCACGACATGATGTTTGCTTGGCGCGTTGCTAAGTTTGTAAAATCCAATGCGATTGTGTATTGCGCTAACGGCATGACCCTCGGAATCGGTGCTGGACAAATGAGTCGAGTGGACTCTGCGCGTATGGCCAGTATTAAGGCTGAGAATGCAGGGTTAAGTCTTAAGGGCTCAGCGGTAGCGAGTGATGCCTTCTTCCCATTCCGTGATGGCTTAGACGTTGTGGTGAATGGTGGTGCAAGCTGTGCAATCCAGCCTGGTGGGAGTATGCGTGATGATGAAATTATTGCAGCGGCTAATGAGCATGGTATTGCGATGATCTTCACCGGCACACGTCACTTCCGCCACTAAGCAACATAGCAAACAAGAAAAAATAATAAAAGTATCTATGCGCTGGATAGGAATCGACCCTGGTCTACGAACAACTGGTTTTGGTGTCATTGAGGTTGATGGTCAAAAACTGACTTACGTGGCGTCTGGGACGATTGAAAGTGGTGACCCAGCCCAAGGTCTTCCCGAGAGATTGGGCATCTTATATTCGGGTATTAAAGAAGTTTTAGCGACTTACCATCCAGAACGAGCTGCCATTGAAGAAGTATTCCTCAATGTGAACCCTCGCTCCACCCTGATGCTGGGCCAAGCTCGGGGTGCCGTCATCGCCGCCCTAGTCTCTGAAAAACTTCCTGTCGCTGAATACAGCGCACTGAGAGTAAAACAATCTATCGTTGGGACAGGACGAGCCACTAAGCCCCAAGTTCAAGAAATGGTTAAGCGTTTACTACGCCTAAGTCGTGCCCCCGGAACAGATGCGGCAGATGCTTTAGGAGTAGCTATCTGCGCTGCGCATCATGCCCAGATTCCGAAAGCCATTACCGCAGCATTAGTGCTAAAGAAGCGTGGCAAGTAATACATCTAGACAATACGCAATAACAATATAAACAGGTTAAGATCTTTATATGATTGGTCGCATTCAAGGCATTCTCGTTTCAGTTCATCCCCCTCGTCTTTTGGTTGATTGCCAAGGCGTTGGTTATGAGATCGACGTGCCAATGAGCACTCTGTATCAATTACCAGAGACCAATCAGAAAATTACGCTTCTTACGCATTTCCAAGTACGCGAAGATGCGCAACAACTCTTTGGCTTTGCTACTGAGACTGAGCGCGAAGCATTTAGACAATTGATTAAGATCAGTGGCGTAGGATCGCGTACTGCCCTAGCCGTTCTCTCTGGCATGAGCGTCAATGAGTTAGCCCAAGCGATTGCGATGCAAGAAGCTGGACGACTTACTCAAGTGCCCGGTATCGGTAAAAAGACTGCTGAACGTCTTTGTTTGGAGCTTAAGGGTAAGTTAGCCCCAGATTTAGGAATCACGGGTGGCAAACCTCAAGCCATTGAAGCAAGCAGCGAAGTATTGCAAGCTCTCTTGGCACTGGGCTATTCAGAAAAAGAAGCACTCTTAGCCCTCAAACAAATCCCGCCAGATAGCACTGTTTCTGATGGAATTCGCATGGGCTTGAAATACCTCTCGAAATCTTAAAACCACTACACTGGTAGCATGGCAATCCACACTGAAGACCTTAGCTCAATTCCTGAAGATTTACCGGAGAATAACGATCGTATCGTGAGTGGTGCTGCAGGTAATGCTGAAGCCGTCTTTGAGAGGGCTCTGCGCCCAAAACAGCTTGATGAGTATGTTGGCCAGACCAAGGCACGGGCACAGTTAGAGATTTTCATTAGTGCAACTAGAGCAAGACAGGAAGCGCTTGATCACGTCCTACTCTTTGGTCCGCCTGGACTCGGAAAAACTACCTTGGCACACATCATTGCCAGGGAACTTGGTGTGAACTTGCGCCAAACCAGTGGCCCCGTTTTAGATAGACCTGGTGATCTTGCTGCACTACTGACGAATTTAGAGGCAAACGATGTACTCTTTATCGATGAGATTCATCGCCTCTCTCCTGTCGTGGAGGAAATTCTCTATCCAGCTCTCGAAGACTATAGTCTAGACATCATGATTGGTGAGGGCCCAGCTGCGCGGAGTGTAAAGATTGACCTTAAACCATTTACCCTGATAGGTGCAACTACTCGTGCCGGTATGCTCACCAATCCACTACGTGACCGCTTTGGAATTGTAGCGAGACTGGAGTTCTATACGACAGAAGAGCTCACCAAAATTATTACTCGCTCTGCTAGCTTACTTAAAGCAGATATCGACCCTGAGGGATCAAGCGAGATCGCTAAGCGTGCCCGCGGTACTCCGCGTATTGCCAATCGGCTACTGCGAAGAGTACGCGACTATGCTGAGGTTAAAGGCACTGGTACCATTACCAAGCCCATGGCTGATGCCGCATTAAAGATGCTTGATGTTGACCCAAGTGGTTTTGATGTGATGGATAGAAAATTATTGGAAGCCATCTTGCATAAGTTTGATGGTGGACCGGTAGGAATCGATAATTTAGCAGCGGCTATTGGTGAAGAGCGCGACACAATTGAGGATGTCTTAGAACCTTACTTAATTCAGCAGGGCTACCTTCAAAGAACCTCTCGTGGTCGAGTAGCAACGCGGCAGGCTTATGAGCATTTTGGACTGACGCCACCAAGCGGATCAGGCAATATAGATTCTTAAGGCTTAACTGAGGGTGACTTTCGCAAACTTGCGCTTACCCACTTGCATCACATAAGTACCGGCTTCGACTTTGAGTTGCTTATCTGAAACTGTTGTGCCATCAATCTTCACACCATTTTGATCAATATTGCGCATAGCTTCTGATGTAGAGGGTGCCAGACCTGCAGCTTTCAGGAGATTGGCGATTCCCATAGGGGCCCCAGTCAGAGTGATATCAGGAATTTCATCAGGTACACCACCCTTGGCACGATGGTTAAAGTCTTCCAGCGCTTTTTCTGCAGCGGTCTGTGAATGAAAGCGTGCCACGATTTCTTGACCAAGCAGTACCTTACAGTCGCGTGGATTTCGACCGGCGGACACTTCTTGCTTCATTAAATCAATCTCAGCCATAGGGCGGAATGAGAGTAAAGTGAAGTAATCCCACATCAAGGCATCAGAGATACTCATCAATTTACCAAACATCTCGCTTGCAGGCTCACTGATACCAATGTAATTCCCCTTAGACTTACTCATCTTATCCACGCCA
>CANISN010000036.1 GCA_947470165.1 Burkholderiaceae bacterium
AGGGGCCCTAGACTCATAGCTGAGTGCGCTGCCGCCTTACGCAAGTAGATAAACCCTAAAAATCCACCTTTTTTGTGGAATCTGGATTTCATATTGTGCAATTTCAGTAAAAATCGCTACAATAAATAGCATGACAAGGATCAAAACTGAGAAAGTATTGAAAGTCCCTGGTGAGGCTGGGAAAACCGCCATCCAGGTGGTTGAGCGCATGATGAATTTGCTCGATGCCCTTGCCTTACATGAAGAATCTAGCAGCCTTAAAAACCTCGCCGAGGAAACCGATTTACACCCCTCAACCGCACATCGTATTCTCAATGACTTGGTAGCCTGTCGTTTAGTAGAGCGTGGCGATGGTGGCACCTATCGTCTTGGTCTTAAGTTACTCGAACTTGGTAATCTAGTCAAAGCCCGTTTATCTGTTCGTGAAGCTGCGCAAGCCCCAATGCGAGCCTTACATAAGCTCACTGGCGAAACAATTAATCTTTCTGTTCGGCAAGGTGATGAGATCGTTTATATAGACCGTGCTTACAGCGAGAGATCCGGCATGCAGGTGGTCCGTGCTATCGGTGGCCGCGCTCCACTTCACTTAACATCGGTTGGGAAGTTATTTTTAGCTAGCGATGATCCAAGTCAAGTTCGAGCTTATGTCACTCGTACTGGTCTTGCTGGTCACACCAGAAATAGCATTACAGAATTAGGAAAACTAGATTCTGAACTTAATCAAGTTCGTCAACTAGGTCATGCGCGAGACAATGAAGAGCTGGAGTTAGGTGTGAGCTGTCTTGCAGCCGAGATTTTTGATGACAGCGGAAAGTTGGTAGCCGGTCTCTCGCTGAGCTCCCCTACCGATCGCATTCAAGCAGAATGGTTGCGCCAGCTGCAAGATACCGCACTACAAATCTCTAAAGGCATGGGCTATAAACCTAAGTCAGCAGATCCGCATCCGTAAAGTCACAAAAGTAGTACCGGTATATCGCTTACATTAAACTGCGAATTGCCTGAGGCTCTCCAAATGGCATACGCTCATACCAATCTTTCACTCTAACAGCATCCGCAAAACGCGATTGCGTCCCCACGGAATCCAAGAAGATCAATAGTAGCGGCGTGTTATTTACCCGAGCTTGCATTACCAAACATTTACCTGCCGCATTAATAAATCCTGTTTTTTGCAAGCCAATATTCATATCGCCGGCACGGACCAAACGATTGGTGTTTAAGAATTTCTGTGGACGTTTTCCGATTACCATTGTCAGATCTGGCCAAGTAGAAAAATCACGAATCATCTTGTACTGGTAAGCCGCACTCAGCATACGGGCTAGATCCTCAGCAGATGCTACATTCTCACTCATTAAACCGGTGGGATCTGCAAAGTAAGAATGTGTCATCCCAATCTCTTTTGCCTTACGATTCATAGCATTCACAAAGGCTGAAATACCGCCTGGGTAATTTCTACCAAGGGTATGCGCAGCACGGTTCTCAGAGGACATGAGGGCTAGCAACAAGGCTTCTTCTCGTGTCAATATAGTTCCCGCGGCAAGACGTGAGTTGCGGTAAATATGAACGTCATCTGTATTGATCACGATGGTGTCATCGAGTGGCATTTTCGAATCAAGCACTACCATTGCAGTCATTAATTTAGTAATCGAAGCAATGGGTAAGCTGACTGAAGAATTTTTCTCAAAGTAGACTTCATTTGTGTCCTGATTAACTACCATTGCAACACTAGACTTCAGACTGAGATCATCATGCTGACCACGCAAACCTAAAGCTGTTGCAAATGAAGGTCTTGCTTCTATAGTTGACTCGCTAGAGCGAGTTACTGTAGTGCGAACAGCCTTCGGTTTCTTGGAAGATTTTGCCACCTTCTTTGACTCTATCTTGACGGTCGTCTTTACCGCTCCTTTGGTCGACTTTGAAGCTGGTGCATCATTATTGGCTGCACTCGCCTGAAAAGACGTGGCAACACCAAATGACACTAGACCAATTACCGCGATGAGCCAAAATCGATTCACATACATCCCTAATTACTTTCTAAAACTTTTAACATACAGAATGATAATTAACTTTTTCATCTGCCCTAAGCATATTGTCTGAATAGAGCACAAAAATGCCCGTATTTAATTCGCACTTATTCCGCAATCGTCGCAACCGTGCTTTTTTGACCTCGATTGACTAGAACTACTCCTGTCATGGTAAGCAATAAGCCCGCAGCCATCATCAAGGTGAATGGCTCATCAAAAAGGAGCCATGCCATCGCAGCTGTAGTTGGGGGCGTTAAATAGAGCAAACTCGTCACTTTAGTAGCAGCCCCCTTTCGAATCATCATGAATAACAAGCTAATTGATCCAATCGACAGGGGAAAGATTGACCACAGCAATGCTCCAATAACTGAGGCATTCCAAACCATGACACCAGTCTCAATGAAATACATACAAGCAAAACAAAGAATGGCAGATATACCAAACTGAATCGAGGAGCCCGCCCGTAAATCAAATACTGGACAAAATTTCTTTTGATACAGGGTGCCAAAAGTAATCGAGAGCAAGGCAGTAAAAGCGAGAACGTAACTGAGGAGAGGAATGTGTACAAATCCGATCTTTTCAGCAACTACTAATGTCACCCCCGCAAATCCAAATCCCAACCCTATCCACTGACGTATAGTCACTGTTTCAGAGACCCAAGCAGCGAACCAGGCAGTTATGATGGGCTGTAAGCCTACGATGATGGCTACTAGACCGGCGGTCATACCAAGCCGAACTGCAAACCATACCCCCAAGAGATAGCCAAACTGAAGCAATATGCCCGCTACGGCTATGTGCTTGAATTGAGACCAGCTCGGCCAAGTCATTCTCCAAATAAGACTAAGGCAGGCCATTGCCATCAATACGCCTACAAAACGCCAAAAAAGGAAGGTGGCTGGCTCAACATAGGGCATTGCCAAACGAGCGATGACAAATCCAGTGCTCCAAATAAAGACAAAAAAGGGGGCAATCAGGTAGTCATACTTTAAATTCATAAATAAGCGATTGAAAATGATGCGATTTTTAAAGCTAATCTTAGATTTTAGGCTTATTTCCTTAACCCTCGGCTGAATTGTCCAGGTTGTCAATTAATGTTGCGTTGCACTATAGATGAAGTACTACGCCACTCAAATCAATTGACAATATCCAAATAAAGATCATAGTGAGCAAAGAGCAAATCGCGAGAAAGGCAATGTAATGAACTTAACGCCAGAACAAATTACAGCAGCACAAAAAGCCAATTTAGAAACTTTGAGTAGTCTCACCAAGCAAGCACTGCAAAGTATTGAAAAGTTAGTCGAGCTAAATATGCATATTGCTAAGCAAAGTTTGGGCGAAAGCATGAGTAGCGCCAAGAAAGCCTTGGAAGTCAAAGACATTCAACAACTACTGGCTCATCAAGCAGAGGCAGTTAAACCAATGGCCGAAAAAATTATGGCCTATAGTCGCCATTTATATGAATTAGCTCATGAAACTCAAGCAAGCTTTACTGAGTCAGCCGAAAAAGAATTCCAAGAGGGTCAAAAGAAAATTAATGCCTTAGTTGAAGATTGGACGAGGAATGCTCCTGCGGGATCTGATGCTGCTGTGTATGCCATGAAACAAGCAATCGCTTCTGCTACTAATGTATTTGAAACTAGTCAAAAGGCAATCAAGCATGCGGTACAGGTTGCACAGACAAATCTGAACAATGCAACAGAAACAACAATAAAAAATATTAATGCAACAACAAAAGTTACTTCAAAGAAATGAACTTTATTGAGATACCCCTTAAATCAAAAATCTTTGAAAATTTAAGGATGCAAGTATTTTTCCTTTAAGGCGGTCTACTCTATTGAGATAAAGATTTTATGAATCTTTCCAATAAATTATTAAACACTTACTCGTCTTATTAATTCTTGACGTTCTTCTATATTTTTAGAATTGCCTTCAAGCACTACCTTTCCTCGCTCAACTACATAATGTCTATCGCATAAATGAATCGCTTTATGGATATTTTGCTCAATCAGAAGAATGGAAATTCCCTGGGACTTTAGCTCTTCCATTAAGCGAAAAATATCGGCAACAACCATTGGGGCAAGCCCTTCAGTAGGCTCATCAATTAATAAAAGTTTTGGATTACCAACCAATACTCGAGCCATTGCCAGCATTTGCTGCTCGCCGCCAGATAAGGTGGTGCCTGATTGATCTCGCCTTTCACTGAGCCGTGGAAATCGTTCAAAGACCATTTGTATGCGCTGTTCTGCAGCTTTTCGCTCACTTGCCTGGACTTGCATCAATCCGAGCCTAAGATTGCCCTCGACACTGAGACCAGGAAATACCCTTCGGTCCTCCGGCACCAACCCCAGCCCCAATCTTGTAATTTCGTTTGGTGGTAAAGCATCAATGGCTTGACCATGAAATAATATTTTTCCTTGGGAGGGCTTATACCAACCAGCAATGGTTTTAACAATAGTGGTTTTACCAACCCCATTCCTTCCAAATAGACCCACCGTCTCTCCGGGATCTATAGATAAATTCACTCCCTGTAAAACATGGGATAACCCAAGATTGACATGCACATCATGCATCTCCAAAATCATGCTAACTCCTCACCAAAGTATGCTGTTTGTACAAGCGGATTGGCACGAATCTCCTCGGGATTACCTTCAGCTAATTTCTTTCCTTGCGCCATTACGATGACCTTTTTGGATAAATCCATTACAAGATCTACGTCATGCTCAATTAACAGAACTGTTATTTTTGATCCCAGATGTTTAATCAGCTCAGCAGTCTCCTGTGTATCGCCTCGAGACATCCCTTGGGTAGGCTCATCTAAGAGTAGGAGTTTTGGTCGAGTTGCCAATGTAACTGCAATTTCTAGCCGTCTTTGCTGGCCATGAGATAAGGCTCCTGCAAGTTGTTCGCGAGAATCAAGCAATCCAAATTCTTGTAATAATTCATCCGCTCTTGCAATTGCAATAGTGCTTTTACTTAAGGGCAAAAATAAATGTGAACGAGACTCTAATGCTTGGCTTGCTATTCTTAAATTATCAATCACAGAAAGGTCGAAAAAGAGATTGGTAATCTGAAATGATCGGGCCATACCACATGACAATCGCCCCTCAGGACTCATTCGCGTAAGATTTAAGTCACCTAACTCAACAAGCCCAGAATCAGCAGTAAAAGTACCGCTGATTAAATTAAAGAGGGTACTTTTACCTGCACCATTTGGACCAATAATAGAAGTGACACCTAAACGCGTCACTTCAAAACTTACATCATCAACCGCTCTAAGGCCGCCAAAACGCTTACTTAAATGATTTGCCTTGAGAATGACTTCCATATGTTCCATCACTCCCCTCCTTTACTAGAATGTTTCTTGCCTATGTATTTAGCGAGTAAGCCGGCTAATCCCTTTGGTGCAGAGACAACAATAATCACAAAGATAATGCCTATAACAATGTGGTGATGAACAGTCCAAGTTCCAATAATGGATTTGAATGATGTCAAAAGAACGCTGCCTAGAATTGGTCCTATTAAAGTTCCAACGCCACCCAAAACAACCGTAACTACCGCATTACCAGAAACACTAAAGAACATTAGCTCTGGTGAAACAAAACCTCTTAACATCGGATAAAGAGCCCCAGATACAGCAGCAACCATAGCAGCTAAAATAAATGCAACTTGCTTTGGCCCTTTCGACTTGTAGCCGACGTAGGCCAAACGATCCTCATTGCATCTAATAGCATGCCATATTGATCCCATAGGGGTTGTAAGAAAATATTTTAAGATGGCGTATAACACCCCAATAGTCAACAAAGTAATCAGAAAAAAGGCGCCTGGCTGACTAGTATCTATAGAACCAAATGGGGTCCAGATCTGCAAAATAGGTACGCCCATCATCCCATCTGATGCTCCAAGGCTGCGAGTGTTATAGACAACCTTGGCGGCTACCTGCGCAAGTCCAAAGGTAATTAATGCAAAGTAAACCCCTTTTGACCGAAGAGCTACGAAGCTGGCAATCCACCCTAATAAAATAGATGAAAGGGTCACAATCCCTATTGCCAAAAAAAATGATGGCGAAATTTCTTTTAAAACTAAAGCAGATAAATACGCGCCAAAGCCAAAATAAAAAGCCTGGCCAAGAGAAAGTAGTCCGACAATCCCAAGCAATAAATCAACGGACATTGCAAGCCCGCCAAAGATCAATGCTTCCGTAGCCAGCCTCAGAAAGAATGTGTCTTGAAAGATACTTCCAGCTATATAAAGTACGAAGGCCGATGAAAGTAAAAATAGCTCAATAAATCGAATCGCCTTTACTTGAGGATTATGCATTTTTCATCCCTCCATACAGACCAGTTGGCTTAAACATCAAGACCAAAACCATCACCGTAAATACCAGAGGATCTGACCATACTGGAGAAATATATAGAGAAGAAATTGATTGCAATTGTGTAAGTAATATTCCCGCAATCACAGCCCCTTTGATACTTCCAAGACCCCCAACAATGACCACGCTAAAGGCCATCAAAATAAAATCTCGTCCCATAGTAGGAAATACTGAATAGATTGGGGCCAAGAGCACACCAGCAAGGCCAGCTAAAGCAACGCCCAATGCAAATGTCAGCGCATAAACCCGCATTACCGGTATACCTAATGAAGAGCTCATATCTTTGTCATAAGCAGAGGCTCTTACAATTGCACCCAATTGGGTTTTATAGATAAGCGCCCATACAGAGAAGATCAGTAAAGCGCCAAATCCCATTAAAAATAACCGGTAATTTGGAAACATTACCCCTAACAACTCGCTAGCCCCTGAGATTGGGGCGCTAGGTTTAATTGGATTCGCACCCCAAATAATCTTGTATGCATCCTCTAAAACCATTGCTACGCCAAACGTCAGCAACAAAGTAAGAATATGGCGATCTTTATAGTGGAATACTTTCTGAATCAAAAGCCTTTCCATTGCAAAACCAATGGGCACCAATATCATCGGGACTAATAAAAGGCAGAACCAAAATGAAACCCCCATTGCCATGAGACTCACACTGATAAATGCCCCAGCAGCATAGAACTCACCATGTGACATATTAATAACATCTAGCAAACCAAAAATAATAGTCAAGCCTAAGGCCATTAGGACTACGGCAACGCCAATTGAAAGTCCATTGACTATCTGTGGTGTGTAAATGAATTGCAAACTCTCTAGCATTGAAAACCCGATCCCTTGGTAATATTCACAAGCTCAAAAACTCCGCATCCTCAATAAAACAGATGCGGAGAAATGCAGCGGTATATTAAAAACGAGTGCATGCATCAGGGCCAATTGCCTGATCTGATGGAACTCTTCCAACAATATTAAATTCGCCATTCTCCACGCGGACAGCAAACATATCTTGCATTGCCTGGTGATCACCAGCACGCATCTTCTTGGTGCCTTGTGGAGTTTGCCAGCTTAAGTCATCCATTGCCGTCCGAACTTTATCGGTTTCAGTAGACTTCGCTTTTTCTACGGCAGCTTTATAAAAATATAAAAGCCCATATGAATCTGCTCCATAAAGATCTGGTAGCTTGTTATAAGCTTTCTGGAAATCAGCTACAAACTTTTTATTCGCTGGATTGTCTAACTTAGGAGAGTAGCCAACCCCTGTTACAAATCCATTTGCAGACTTCCCGATAGCGCCCATATTTTGAGAAGTAACTGTGCCAGATGCTCCAACAAGTGTCACTCCTTTATTCAGACCATACTCTTCCATTTGTGAAAATAACCGCACAGTATCGTTTCCAGCTACTGAGGTATAGATCACATTAGGCTTAGCAGCCCTTACTTGACCAAAGTATGGTGAATAATCCTTATTATCGAGAGGTGCAAACACTTCGCCAACATCTTTAGCGCCTTTTTCAGTAGATGCCCTCTTAAATGCTGATACAGTACTACGCCCCATCTCATAGTCAGGTCCGATAAAGAATATATTTGACTTAGGAATTTCTTTATCAACCCAAGCAGCTAATGCTGCAGACTGCATGCCTGCACGTGCATTGACACGGAATACATTGGGTGAGCATTTATCTCCCGTAATCGAATCCGCAAATGAAACGGATGTTGCGATTAGCTTATTATTGCGCTCCGCCACCTGCCCCACTGCTAATGTAGATCCCGAATTAACAGTACCAGTTAAAAAGTCAACTTTTTCTACCTGAAATAATTTTTCAGCTTTTTGAGTTGCAACCGCAGGATTTGCCTCTTCATCCTCATAGATTAGATTAATTTTTCGGCCATTAATACCACCGGCAGCATTAATTTCCTTAGCTGCTAAATCTAAGCCCATTTTGACCTGCTCTCCAATTGGGGTGTAAGTCCCAGATAATGGCGTTACAACCCCAATTTTAATAGGGCCGGATTGCGCTGAAACTAAAGATGTGCCAAGACTCATAGCTACAGCTAAGGCGATTTTATTTATTTCAAATTGCTTTTTCATTACGTATTTCTCCTTAAAAAAATTAACGACCAACAAAATTTGGCTGACGCTTTCCATGAAAAGCTTCAACCCCTTCCTTAAAATCTTCTGAATTACGTAAGCGGCTATAACAATGACCTTCGACTTCGATTGCTGTAGTTAAAAGGCAATCCTCAGTTTCGTTCAGCATCTTCTTCGCTGTTCTCTGGGCTAGAGGCGAGAATGCGCTTAGTTCATCTACCAATTTAGAAACAGTACTAGCAAGTTCAGAGTCTGGAACACACTCAGTTGCCACACCCCATTCATATGCCTGCTGCCCTTTGATGCGCCTAGAGCGCATCACAATATCCTTAGTTCTTGTTATGCCAATCATTTTTTGTAAACGCGCAGATCCGCCTGAACCAGGAATTTGCCCTAATTTTTGCTCCGGCAATGCATAGAGAGTAGATTCAGCTGCAATACGAAAATCACATGCCAAGGAAATTTCAAAGCCAACACCAAAACAATAGCCATGGTTTACAGCAATCACTGGTTTTGTACAACGTGTAGGCGCTGCAATATTCCATGCTAGTTTCGAAACGTGTTCTGGGGTAGCTTCCAAAAATCCTTTAATATCTCCACCACTAGAGAAATGCTCGCCTTCAGCCCTCAATACAATAATACGAACGCGATCATCATCATCTAGAGCCTCGAATGAAGCCCGTAATTGATCACGCTGTGGCATCTGTATCACATTAAAAGGAGGCCTCTTTAAAACAATATCTGCTCTTTGTTGGGATTCGTTAATTTCTACATAGAAACCATCTGGGTTGTCAAGAATATTGCTAAAAGGATGCTTCAAAATAGTACTCATAAGGTCTTTCTAGTAAAAAAATTAAGCTCTTTCATATTCGCCGGCGACTAACATCCGCCGCAATACCTTTCCCACTGGCGACTTGGGAATTTCTTTAACAAATACATATTCACGGGGGCGCTTAAAATTGATTAAATCAGAACTGCGGCAATATTCATCCAAAGCAATTGAATCCACAATCCCGGAAGCCCTAATGAATGCAACTACTTTTTGACCAAGGCGATCGTCTTTTAATCCTGCAACAGCTACCTCGCTCACTAAAGGATGTAAAGACAAAATTGATTCAATCTCGACGGGAGAAATATTTTCCCCAGCAGAAATAATCATGTCATCTACCCGACCAGTAACAAATAAGTCACCTGACTCATCAAAGTAGCCCGTATCACCTGTGAAATACCAGCCATCTCGAATAGACTTTTGATCTGCATCGGGACGTTTCCAATAACCCTCAAATGCCTCATCCCCAGAGAGGTCACAAATGATTTGCCCCTCTTCGTTGCAAGATGCTATTTGATTTGGTAGTGTTTGTGTAGAGCCTTGGTCTAACTTCACCACTTTAATACGCGCATTTATTCCAGCCTTGCCAGCACAGCCAGGCTTAGCCACTGCATTTTGATTAATGGTGTATGTATAGATCTCACTTGAGCCGTAATGATTTACGAATAATTCTGGCGAGAAGGCTTCACTTAGACTCAGTAATAAAGCATCATGCATAGGAGCACCTGCAAATCCTAGCTTCTTAACAGTTTTAACTCGACTTGCATTGAAGTTTTTTGACTGAAGCATGTCGTGATAAAGTGTTGGCACTAAATAGAGATGAGTCACTGCCTCCCTCTCAATTGCATCTATTGCCTTATCCACATCCCAACGTGGTACAGCAACATATGTACCATTAACGATGCATAAGGATAGTAATGTACGTACGCCCATGGTGTGATAAAGAGGCATTACACCTAAGGTCACTTCACCCATCGCATATTGATTTTGAGCTACATGTGCAATTCCTGCTGCCCGCTCAGCTCGCTGCTTTCGTGGGACACCTTTCGGCTTGCCGGTGGTGCCTGAAGTGAAAAGCATGACAGAAATATCCTCAACATGACCCTGTGCACTAGGCTCAATACCTACCTGTATTAACTGATCAAAATACGTATATCCGTCTAAGGCCTCCTTCTCCATACAAAGAATGACGGGGATTGATTTGCTGGTTTCAGATTGCAAATAGTTACTAAGTGATATTTCCTCAATGAATGCTAGTTTGACATCAGCATTTTGAGCGCAATAATCAATCTCATCAGACTTAGAGCGCCAATTTAAAGGGACGATAGTGATACCTGCCATCTGACAAGCCCAATGAATTGTGGTTGCCTCATAGCGATTTTGCAAAATAGTCAAAATCCGATCACCGTTCTTCAAGCCTTTTTCATTAAAAAATTGTTGAATAGCACCAATATGTAGCGCCCACTCTCCGTAGGTGTAGCGCTTGCTGCCATCTACAATTGCCAAACTGTCTGGATCACGCTCAACAGCCTGCAAAAAAGTTCTACCTAAATCAAGCATGATCTCTTCCATTTTTGTGGGCCCTAGCTGAGGCAACTTCTAAAACTGCCTCGACTATTCCAACATATCCAGTACATCGACATAAATTGCCTGACAAACCTTCCCGAACCTCCAACTCAGTCGGATTTGGATTTTTATTAAGCAAGTCCTCAGCTGAAATCAAAAACCCGGCCGTACAAAATCCGCATTGAAGCGCATGATATTTTTTAAAGGCGCCTTGTAAATCAGACATCTCGCCAGATTTGGAAATACCTTCTACGGTATTAACACTAGCACCATCAGCTTGACAGGCGAATATCAAACAGGAACGAATAACTTCTCCATCAAGCTCAACCGTGCATGCTCCACATACGCCATGTTCACAACCTGCATGGGTCCCTGTTAAGCCCAAATCATGTCGAATGAAATCAAGCAATGTAGTACGTGATTCACAAGCAGCTTCGCGCTCAACCCCATTTAAAGATAATGTTACTAAGTGGTTCTTCATTCTATTTAATCACTCTAAAATCTATAGCTTGTTGGCATGCACGCTTCCCAAGTGAGCGCATCAAATGTCGGCGTAGTCCCGAAGTTGCGGTTGGATCTTCCCTAACCTCTGTTTCAGAGGCTAAATCATCAATAAACTGGCCAATCTCATTTATAGAATTAGCAACGCATTTATATACCCGCGCAGTATCATCAATACCTCC
>CANISN010000037.1 GCA_947470165.1 Burkholderiaceae bacterium
AATTGCCCGTGTGACTGCATTAATACAACCACCGCATGTCATTCCTGAAACCTTGAGAGTAAACATAACAACTCCTTTATAGCTATCAAAATATGGTTCTTAATGGTCTTTTTCAGCCTTTAGGTAGATTATCTTCCACATGAAAGCTATAAATTCGACTAATTCCGAGTTTTTCACTCTAGACATTGGCGGAATGACCTGCGCCTCTTGTGTAGGTCGAGTGGAGATGGCTTTAAATAAGATTCCCGGAGTTGAGGCTGCCAGCGTCAATTTGGCAACCGAGCAGGCCAAAATTCGGATTAAGCCTGGTTCAATCAGCCTTACAGACATCATTAGCCTAATCAAAAAGACGGGTTACGACGCTCAAGCAAATTCCCCTCGCGGCAATCTAAATAAAACTATTGCTAAGTCATTTTGGGCTACAGATGGCTTGGGTCGCGTGATTCTGAGCTTTCTACTTTCCGCACCCCTCTTCCTGCCCATGTTCTTGATGCCATTTGGCGTTCACTGGTCTCTTTCGGGATGGTGGCAATTGGCTTTAGCCACTCCAGTGCAGTTTGTACTGGGATGGCGTTTTTATAAAGCAGGTTATAAAGCCTCGCTGGCTGGTGCGGGCAATATGGATTTACTAGTTGCGCTGGGTACAAGCGCCGCTTATGGACTTAGTCTATATCTCTTAATTAGCTCTTCCCATACGCATGAGTTGTACTTTGAGGGCTCAGCCGTCATTATCTGCATGGTCTTATTGGGTAAATGGCTTGAAGCGCGTGCTAAACAACAGACTAGCGAAGCTATTCGTGCCCTGCAAAAACTCTGGCCTGAGCATGCCAAGGTATTAAATGTTGGCATTGCACTCAAGGGCAATACGGGTGTGAGTGCGGATCAATATCGCGACTTGCCTTTGGACCAGGTGCTTCCTGGGGATCGAGTCTTAGTAATGCCCGGTGAACGTATTCCGGTAGACGGTATCATTATTTTGGGCGCTAGCCATGTCGATGAATCCTTGCTTACTGGTGAAAGCAATCCCGTTAAAAAGACGATTGACTCTAAAGTCATCGGGGGCGCACTTAATGGTGAGGGTGTTTTAGTAGTAATGGCCGAAGCTGTTGGAATTGAAAGTGTGTTGTCGAAAATTATCAGCCTGGTTGAAGATGCTCAAACCCAAAAGGCGCCGATTCAAAAGTTAGTTGACCAAGTCAGCGCTATTTTTGTACCTACTGTGATTGTTCTGGCGCTGCTTACCGGCTTCGGAAATTGGCTCTACTTTGATTCAACATCCATCGCCATCTTGCGTGCTGTTTCCGTTCTAGTGATCGCCTGCCCTTGTGCATTAGGCTTAGCTACGCCAGCCGCAATCATGGCCGGCACGGGTGTAGCAGCACGCTTTGGTATTTTGATTAAAGATCCACAGGTATTAGAACTAGCTCACAAACTCGATATCGTTGCCTTTGATAAGACCGGCACGCTGACGATTGGCAAACCACGCATGCTAGCCTTAATTCCTTTTGATAAATCATCTACGGATATCGATCAAATGCTCGCTACTGCAGCAGGCTTGCAATTAGGCAGTGAGCATCCTCTAGCTAAGGCACTACTCGACTCAGCAAAAGAGAAGGGTCTTTCACCAATTGCGACATCTGCTAGCAAGGCGCTACCGGGCATTGGTATTGAAGGTACTCCGAGCACTGGTCCCTTTGCAGGCCTTACCTTGCGTTTACAAAGCGTAGCTTCTCTAGAAGGCTCTTCTGCGTATCCGCTCATCCTAGAAAAAGCGCAGGCCTACTTTGATCAAGGTCACACAGTTTCTGTACTCATCAATACTGGCGCCGATACTACTCAGACTCCCACCCCAATTGCTGTCATTGCCTTTGGAGATGAGCTCAAACCGAATACTCAAGCAGCAGTCGATGCACTACATGCATTGCATATTCGGACGGTAATGCTCTCTGGTGATAACTTGGCGGCCGCTAAGCGCGTAGGTAAAACCATCGGCATTGATGAGGTCTTTGCACAAATTCTTCCTGGTAATAAAGCAGAAATTATTCAGAAACTACAAAGTGCAGTAGAAGGAAAAAAACATTTCGTAGCCATGGTGGGGGATGGTGTAAACGATGCACCTGCACTAGCGATGGCAGATGTTGGCATGGCGATGTCTACTGGAACGGATGTCGCTATGCAAGCCGCTGGCATTACGCTGATGCGCGGTGACCCTACTTTAGTGGCAGATGCAATCGATGTCTCTAAAAAGACTTGGAATAAGATTCGCCAGAATTTATTTTGGGCTTTTGCTTTTAATACGATCGGTATTCCGATGGCAGCGCTTGGTTATTTATCACCCATGCTGGCAGGAAGTGCCATGGCACTCTCAAGCTTCTGCGTATTGAGTAACGCCCTACTCTTAAAGCGATGGCGCCCTTCTCATTCCTAAGGGATGTTTATTTAGGATTCCTGCGAAACAATTCAATATCACCATATAGGGCGCGCACTTCTGATTTGGTGTTATCTGTATCGGTCAGTAGTGCAATACCAATCACATTACCTGGAGCCTCTCCATAGGCTAGCTTATAGTCCGCTACAAGGTCACGCTCGTGCTTGTGCCACTCACCTAAGCTCTCCCAACCAGAATCCACCACAATCATTTTTACTCGAGAGGTGTGCGCATTATTTAAAACAGTATTAGGCGCATTCTTACCGGACCAGATATACATCACCGTGGCATATGGCATCTCTTGGCCACTAATTAAATTGGCCATCTCAAAGGTCAGCTTTTCTTTGAGGGGAAGTTTAGATTTATTGCCGTCAAAGGCCACTAAAAGGCGTAATGGCGCATCATCGTGCTGACTATCGGCATTGTCGGCTTGCGGTATTGCTCCAACGGCTTTCCATTTCCACTGAAGCCATAAGTTTTGTGCTGAGCGTGGGTGAAGTTTTACTGCAAGGCCTGAAGCAGAGGATTTAGAGTTGGCAGCAAGAACTGTTCGACCTTGATAATTCTCGAGGCGATAAATCGTATTTTTCTTATAGGGCGCTATCCGGTAGAAGTGCCATCCCTCTGGCATCCCATTGCGGGCTTTCTGCGAAGAGAATTTCGGCAAATCTTCTTGAGCAGGTAATTGATCGACATTAAGCAGCTGTCCAGACTCATTCTCGACCGACTGACCAGTAAAGCTAGCGCAAGCTGCCAAAAACATGGTAGCGGTAGACAAGAGCAGAAGGCTTCTTAATGAAATTTTTTTAGGCATATGCCTGATTGTCCCAAAGAATGGGGTGAGTAAGTCTAAAATCATGACATGCGCCATCAATCACCTTCAAGCTGGGCCGCGATTTGTATCTGTATTGCCGCGCTAGTCCATTTTGCTCTCGGCTTCTCGGTTGAGTTTTCTGTCGATGAGGCCCATTACGCCTTATATGCAAAACATCTAGCTTGGAGTTATTTTGATCACCCCCCACTTGTGGGTTGGATACAGTGGCCGCTAGTTTCGCTGACATCATCCGAGGGTATCATTCGCTTAATTCCAGAATTACTCTGGATCATTTCTGCTTTTTTAGTCTATCAAGTGACCCTAGAAATTCATCACCTTATTCAAGGGCGCAATGCAGGCTATTTAACAACTGCCCTACCCTCAGCAAACTCATGCGGCTTAATGGCAGTGTTGGCGATCATCGCAGCACCCCTTCCCCATGTTCTGGCTATTGGACTTCTTCCCGATACTTTGCTGGTTCCTTTGAGTCTTGGACTGATGTTGATGGCGCTGCGTTGGACGCATAAAGATTCTTTTTCTCTTGGTGATTGGATGATCACAGGCCTGTTGCTCGGCTTGGCAGGTCTTAGCAAATACACTGCTGCATTCACTGCCTTTGCCTTACTCTTCGTTTTTTTAGTCTCCCCAAAACAAGTCTGGATCAATAAGGTAGGTTTCTGGATAGCTGCAGCAATCGCCTTGATTGTTATTAGCCCAGTGCTCTACTGGAACTGGATCAATGACTGGATCTCATTTAAGTATCAAATTGCTCATGGCAGCGGTGGTGTTTGGGCATGGCGCAGGGTGGTTGCTTTTATGGTAATTCAAATTGCGTGCTTTGGGCCGCTATTGATTTTGGGCGCGTTGGTATTTATCAAGAACTGTATTAATACTCAGAGATGGGCTCTCATCGCTTTGCTCAGCTTCTTTATAATTCCCTTCACCATTTTTGCCTCCCTCTCTGGCGGCGGCGGTCTGCCACATTGGACTACCCCTGCTTGGTTTTGCCTTGCACCTTTTGCAGGAATTGGTCTTGCTAAGGCATGGGCAATGCAACATCACGTAGCCATTCGCCTGCTGGTGATTGGACAAATAATCATTTGCTTACTCGGATTCGGCTTTGTTCTATTGGGAGGCATTAATAGTTCAAGCATTAAATCTAACCCGATTGCTGATCTCTACGGCTGGAAAATCGCAGGTCAAAGGGCAACACAATTGGCGCAGGCCAACAAGGTCAATGGCATTGCTGTACAAAACTGGACACTTGGTAGTCGAGCAGCTTGGTATACCCAACCATTACCTGTATTTGTTCTAGACCAACGCCAGGATCAATTTGATCTCTGGTTTGGGCAACTACCCACTGGCGCTAGCGTCTTATTGATTAACTGGTCTGGAATGGTATTTACGCCTCCCGTCGGGAGTCATTTGGCTTTTGAGCAATGCGAGCACTTAGACAAGCTAGAAATCATCCGATTTGGTCAGGTTTTATCTCAATTTAACTTCAGCCTCTGCCGTAACTGGCGTGATGCTGGCACAGCGCGTTAATTCCTGCAATTCAGGACCCTTTTGGGACCCTTCAGCGCTCAAGGCATTATCCTTACGCCTATGAGCTCACAACCCCAAGCCACCCCAAAAGCCACATCTGGGTGGAAAGCAATCCTGAAGCGGGCTTGGCCAACCATCCGCATTTTGTTATCCGTCGCACTGCTCTGGAAAGCTACCAGTGGAATTGATTGGCATGCGCTACTAGATTCTGAGATTCAAATGCAGCCTTGGTGGTTTTTAGCCGCTGGCTTGACAATGCTCAGCGCCTTTATTTGTGGTGGACTACGCTGGGGCTTTCTCATGCGTAAAGTGGGATTTCAGGGAAGCCTCAAAGACTTTGTCGCACTGTATTTTGCTGGTGGACTCATTAATCAAGGATTACCCAGTACCCTTGGTGGCGATAGTTATCGCGCCATTACTGCCACTCATTTAAATAGCAGCGGCAAGTTGACCAAGGCAAAAGAGTTAGATGAAGAGCTTCATCACTCTGTTGATTTGGAGCATGCAAGCCCAAAAATGCGCCTGAGCTTTTCTATGGTCTTAGTAGACCGCCTACTCGGTTTAGCTGGTAATAATCTATTAGGTGGAATTGGTCTCATTCTGGGGGGCGCCACCCTAGCGGTTTGGGGACAAGATCTAGGATATGCAGTATTTGGCGTTATGGTATTTGCTGGCTTAATGATTGCGGTCATTCTGGCCTGGGGTCCTAGCTGTAATCTCTTGCAAACATTTCTGAATCGCTTCCAAATGGATAAGGCATTGCCCGGCATCAAGCTGGCCTTCTCATGGCCAATGAATGTGGCTCAAGCCATAGTTGCAATTGGCATTCATTCTCTAACGATTCTGACGCTCTTGTTTTGCTTGAAGGCTTATGGAGTAGATGCTCCTATTGAGGCCCTAATGATTGGCTTACCAGCGCTGAGTCTGCTATTGATGCTACCGATCAGCATCTCTGGCTGGGGCTTACGTGAAGCCACACTCTCCTCTGTACTGGCATTGTGGGGTGTGAGCCCTTCTATGACGGTCTTGGCATCGATTAGCTACGGCGCCATTACCGTGCTATCAGTATTGCCTGGTGCTTACTTTTTATTAAAACGGAAATAATTCTTTTAGAGTCTCACTATGAGTATTAGCGTCAACACCATGCGCGCCATTGACCATTGGGTCGGCGTCCCACTCTGTGCAGTAGCCAGTCCTCTTGTAGCGCTACTTGATGGGGTAAAGAATATTTTTAGTCGTGGCACTGATGCACCACGTAAATTACTCTTTATTGAGTTATCTGAAATGGGTAGTGCTATTTTGGTTGACCCTGCTATGCGTAATGCTCAAGCACGTGGTGCTGAATTATTTTTTCTCATCTTCAAGAGTAATCGCGCCAGCTTAACTTTGCTTAATACTGTTAAGCCAGAGAATATCTTTACGATCGATTCTTCCAGCTTGGGTGGTCTCATTAAAGATACTATCGCCTTCTTATTAGTCGCTCATAAGCATCGCATTGATACAGTGATTGACTTAGAATTGTTTTCTCGTTTTACTGCCTTATTGACTGGCCTGTGTGGCGCACGTCGTCGTGTTGGATATCACATCTTTCATGGTGAAGGATTGTGGCGTGGCTTCATGTTGACTCGTAAAGTTCATTACAACCCGCATATTCATATTACGAAGAATTTTCTATCATTAATTCATGCGGCGTTTGCCAAAGAGATTGAAGTACCTTTTAGCAAAATTCAGATTGCAGATTCTGAAATACGGTTAGAGCAAGCAGCAATTAATCCTGTAGCTTTAAGTCAGGTTCGTGAGCGCATTGAAAAACTTGCTAAAGATGCTAGTATTCAATTTAAGCAAGGTCAGCAACGCCTGATTTTGGTTAATCCAAACGCAAGTGATTTGTTACCGCAAAGACGCTGGGCGCAAGAGCGTTTCTCCGAATTAATCCAAGGATTAAATCAACGCTACCCCAATGACCTGATCTTGATTACCGGCTCGCCTGCTGAATTTGATTATGTTGAAAAGGTTCGCACTGTAGCCAATATTAAGAACGCTCTCAACTTTGCTGGGCAGGTTACTTTTGTAGAACTACCGCCACTCTACACACTGTCTGATGTCATGGTGACCAATGATTCTGGGCCAGGTCACTTCTCTGCTGTAACACCACTCAGAACGGTTGTTTTATTCGGACCAGAAACTCCAGCCCTTTATGGTTCGATTGGCAAGTCGATCCCAATTACGGCCAATCTAGCCTGTTCTCCTTGTGTCAGCGCAGCTAACCACCGCAAGACACCTTGCCAAGATAACGTCTGCATGCAAGCGATTACTGTTTCTCAAGTACTAGAAAAAATGACGCATCAATTAAATGAAGCCGACCATGAGCGGGCTAGCAAATAGGCATGGTTGAGCAGCGCAAATCGCTCACAGCAATTGCATCGCTTTGGGTCTGGTGTATTCCGCTACTGCCACTTGGCCTAGCAATCGCTCTTTATTTTGGTGAACTTCAGACTCCTACGTTTTTATTTATCAATCGCTACACCCAAATTCTTCCAGACACTGTATGGGCTTGGCTCACCTTTCTTGGTAATGGGTGGGGTATCTTTGCTTTGTGCTTTCCTCTTTTACTCCTAGCTCCACGTCTGCTAAGTGCTGGACTTTTGGCTTCTCTCATTGGTGGTGCATTTAGTCAGATCATCAAACCTTTTTTAGATTTGCCAAGACCAGCAGGTATTTTGGCTCCAGAAGATTTTTATCGTATTGGAGAGACTTTGTTATACCGAGCAATGCCATCTGGCCATACGATTACTGCGTTTGCAGTGGTTTCCGGAATCTACTTTGCTAGCGATCGAGATAAAAGAACATCTTTGTGGTGGATCTTCATCATTGCAGGTTTTGCCGGACTCTCACGCAATGCGCTTGGCGCCCACTGGCTTACCGATGTGTTGGCAGGGTGCGCCATCGGAATATGGTCAGGCATGCTTGGCGCTATATTAGTCAAGCGTATTCCCGAGACTCAACTATCGCCTACTAAAAAGGGTCCTCGCTTGCTTGCTCTAGGAGGTCTTGCATCAATCTACGTCATGCTGACTCAGAGCCTAGACTCTGAATTAAACCAATCCTTGCAATACGCCTGCGTAGTATTAATTGGTATCACCCTAGCTTTCTTTATTAAAGCGCAAAAGCCAAAGGCAATTTAAAGATGTTTAGTTATCGCCATGCTTTTCATGCGGGCAGTCATGCAGATATTCTGAAGCATCTTGTTTTGATTCATTTGGTGGAATATCTTCAAGAAAAGTTAGGCGCACTCACGATCGTTGATACCCATGCAGGCGCTGGAATCTACAGCCTGATTGGTGGGTTTTCAGCTGTAAGCAAAGAAGCTAACGAAGGCATTTTTCGCTTAGCAAAATTTGCGCATGCCAATTCCTTAAGTCCTGGAATTGCCAATTACTTTCAGTGTATTCAAGCTGAGAATAGCGAAGAAGAAATCACAATTTATCCTGGCTCTCCCTGTATCTTGGCACGCTTATTAAGACCACAAGATCGCCTAAAACTCTTTGAGCTTCATCCTAAAGAAATTGATATCTTGCGCCACAATATGAGTGAGCTCAAGCAGGCAAAGCAAATTGATATTTATGCGGAGGATAGCTTTGCAAGATTAAAAGGGTTGATGCCGCCGCCCAGCAGGCGTGGGCTAGTTCTGATTGATCCCTCTTACGAAGATAAACAAGACTACCGTTATCTCGAGACTGCTCTGGAAGAAGCATTACACCGTTTCGCTACGGGGTGTTACGCCATTTGGTACCCAAGCCTATCGAGAAGAGAGTCTGCCGCTCTACCCGATCGCATGAAGAAGATTGCTGCAGCCCATAAGCGCTCATGGCTACAGGCTGAACTCCGAGTAGAAAATGCACCTAAGGAGCGTCGTCTTCAAGCAAGCGGGATGTTCATCATCAACCCACCATGGACCTTAGAAAAGCAACTGGCTGAAAGCCTCCCTATCCTCGTCAAGGCTTTGGGACAAGATAGTGGCGCGGGATTTTTATTAAAGAGTTTTGAAGCCTAGTCCAGAACTTGGATCATGATCTCATTGCGACGCATAAAGGGCAAACTCCACGGCGGGTTGTAGCGCGCAAATTGAGGATCTCCGGTAGTCTTCAAATTCTTGGCTTTAATCCAATCTTGCAGTAGCTGAGTTTTTGCTTGGGCTTTTTCTGCGCTATTAAAACCAGAAAACATAATCACCGCCCTTTTTTCTGCTGGCACTTCCCTAATTTTGACTTCTGAATTTAGGGGCTTAGGCAAAGTAGCCAAGGTGTACTCTGAGGGCATCACAAACGACACCGTCCATTGATTATTGGCATTCTCAAAAGACTTAGCCCCCTCAATGGCTACTGGAATAGTCATAGCAATTTTGGCACTCTTATTTTGATCACTAGGCTCAATACCAACAGGAGCAGTCATCGCTATTTTCTCTGTGACCTGATTTTTTCCAAAAATATATGCCGCAATTAAACGAAATCCTTGGCTAGAGGCAGCATCTAAATCGCCATCTACTTTTACTTCTGCAACAATGCGTGGCGCATAAGCTCGCAATTCAAATGGCTCAGATTTTTCTAGGGCAATATATTTTGGTTCTTCAATGGCCATGACAGCAGTCGCAATCAATATACTGATTAAAAATATAAATATTCGCAAGAGAAAGTTTTTCATACTTAAGCTATCACCACTCGGAGTGAATGGTAAAACCTGCTGCATCATATTGAACATTTGCTTGCGCGCCTACTGGTAAAGTGAGTTTGTCTACTTGATGCCCAAATGGTAAGCCTGATAGCAAGGGGATATTGCCGGGAAGGCGCTTACTAATAGCATTGATAGCGCTCTCCAAGGTATATCCACGATCGTTATCGTATAGTCGATATGCCGAGAATCCGCCCAAGAGAATCGCGCTTTGATTAGCTAGGATGCCAGCATCTAATAATTGCATCAACATCCGCTCAATCCGATAAGGATGTTCGTTCACATCCTCTAAAAACAAAATGCCACCTTGGGTTTGTTTATTGCCAGGTAAGTATGGCGTCCCAATCAAGCCTGCTAAGACAGTCAAGTTTCCACCCCAAAGTAATCCTGAAGCTTTGCCTGCAGAGGACATTCTTAAATATGACTGTGGTGTTTTGACGGTGCAATCTACTTTGCGCTGCTTGATTGCTGCTTGAAAGTGATCCCACATAAATACATTAGGATTAAGCGCGGCACCCTGCTCACCTTGGCTAGCAAAATCATAATTGAGCATCGGTCCAGCTAGAGTAATCGCACCAGTCTTTGCCAACATTCCTAACTGAAAGACTGTGAAATCACTATGACCACAAATTTGTAGACCACTATTAATCGCTTTAGCAATGGCTTCCCACTCAATATCCGGAAGTAAGCGATGTAAGCCATAGCCACCTCGCATAGCTACAACAGCAACATCAGGAGATAGATGAGCGAGTTGATTCATTTCAGCTAGGCGCTCAACATCAGTACCGGCAAAGCGTTGATCCACTCGGCATACGCAGGCAGTATTAAGGACCTCAAGACCCTGCTGCTTAAGCCACTCAATTCCGAGTAATGGAGTGCTGGCATCTAGGCTAGCTCCAGAAGGTGCAATTAAATGAATTTGCTTCAACGCCGCCCCTTAAAAAAATCACGCAGTACCTGACTGCACTCATCATCCATGATGCCACCTTCAACCTGAGTCTGGTGGTTAATCTGCTTTTCTGAGAATACATTGAGTACGCTTCCCGCGGCACCCGTTTTAGGGTCAGTAGCGCCAAATACTAAGCGCTCCACTCTCGCATGTAACATTGCTCCAGCACACATGATGCAGGGCTCTAGAGTGACATAAAGAGTAGTGCCTGGAAGACGATAATTAGATTCAATATGGGCTGCAGCTCGCAAGGCCATCATCTCAGCATGAGCGCTAGGATCACTATTACTAATTGGTTGATTGAAACCTCTAGAGATGATTTTTCCATCTCTGACTAGTACAGCGCCTACAGGAACTTCACCAGCCATTGCGGCGAGCTTGGCTTGATCCAGGGCTTGCTGCATAAATTGGCGGTCAAGCTCAGCTTGCATAGTGTCTCTTAAGAATGAGAAACGTCAGCCCAGCAATTGGGGGTTTCATAAAGACGAATGGAGGCCAGCTTCAGACGTCCCTCAAAGGCTTTTTC
>CANISN010000038.1 GCA_947470165.1 Burkholderiaceae bacterium
GGTTTTTTCATGCTAGAATGTCGCCTTGCTTAGGAGTTCAATATGGCCGTCCAACAGAATAAAAAATCCCCATCCAAACGTGGCATGCACCGTGCGCACGACTTTTTGACCGCACCTGCTACGGCTGTGGAAGCCACAACTGGTGAGGCTCATTTGCGCCACCACATTTCACCAAACGGCTACTACCGTGGCCGTAAAGTTGTTAAAACTAAAAACGACTAATTCTTTAGTCTAAAAAGATCTAAGCGGCTCCTATAAAAGCCGCTTTTTTCTTACATAAACCTCTTTCAGCAGTTCATGATTTTATGAGTGTCACTCTTGCCATCGATGCCATGGGCGGAGATCATGGGATAGTCGTCACAGTCCCTGCTTGTTGCGATTTCCTTGAAAAGCATGCTGATGTAAAGATTGCCTTGGTTGGCGATCTGGAGCTGCTTAAGCAAGCCTTGAGTGAATTTCCCAACGCGGCAATGGATCGCATTCAAATTATTCCCGCTAGTGAAGTTGTCTTGATGGATGATCCTATTGAGGTAGCGTTACGTCGCAAAAAAGACTCTTCAATGCGTGTAGCTATTCAACAAGTCAAAGAAGGTTTGGCAGATGCCGTCATCTCCTCTGGGAATACTGGCGCCTTGATGGCGATTTCTCGCTACATTCTAAAAACCTTAGATGGTGTTGATCGTCCGGCGATTGCTACCGCGATCCCTAATGAAAAAGGGCACGGCACCACTATGCTCGATCTCGGTGCCAATGCTGATTGCGAGCCGATGCATTTAGTGCAGTTTGCGCAGATGGCTAATGTGATGGTTCAAGTGGTTGACGGCATAAAAAACCCCTCAATTGGCCTTCTCAATATTGGTGAAGAAGTGATTAAGGGTAATGAGGTTGTGAAGCAAACAGGTGAATTACTACGCCAAACTACCTTAAACTTTTATGGCAACGTAGAAGGTAATGATATCTTTAAGGGCACTACGGATATCGTGGTGTGTGATGGCTTTGTGGGTAACGTTGTTCTCAAGGCTAGTGAAGGCTTGGCCAAGATGATGAGCGGCTTAATTAAGCAGGAATTTAATCGTTCATGGCTGACAAAATTGATGGCAATCTGCGCCATGGTGCCATTACTTCGTGTACGCAAGCGGGTTGATCATCGTCGATATAACGGAGCAGTGCTCTTGGGATTGCGTGGTTGTGTGATCAAGAGTCATGGCTCTGCAGATCGTTTTGGATTTGGTTTTGCGCTGGATCGCGCATATGAGGCAGCAAAGAATCGCATGGTGGAGCGCATTGCTCAGGCTTTTGTGGCGGAGACAAAATAATCATGAGTACTTATTCACGGGTAGCGGGAACAGGAAGTTATCTTCCAGAGTTACGTTTAAGTAATCAAGATCTCGTTGAGCGCCTGGCGAAAATTGGCCTTGAGACTAGTGATGAATGGATTGTGACCCGAAGTGGGATTTCTGCGCGTCACTTTGCGGCAGACAATCAACTTACCAGTGACTTGGCGGTGAATGCTGCTCAAGCAGCACTCGAGGCAGCTGGCTGTACTTCGGAAGATCTTGACCTCATTATTTTGGCAACATCCACCCCCGATCATTTAGGCGGTTTTCCAAGTACGGCTTGTGTAGTTCAAGATAAGTTGGGCGCCCACACGAATTGCGCTGCATTTGATGTGCAGGCAGTATGTGCTGGATTTACTTACGCTCTCGCAATCGCAGATGCATTTATTCGCACTGGTACTTATAAAAAAGTATTAGTTTTAGGCTCGGAAACTTTTTCCCGAATTTTAAATTTTCAAGATCGTACTACCTCTGTCTTATTTGGCGATGGGGCTGGCGCAGTGGTACTAGAGGCTTCAACTGAGCCTGGTATTCTGTCAACCGCTTTGCATGCGGATGGTAGTCAGCGTGATATTTTGTGTGTTCCAGGGCGCGCTAAGCAAGGCGGTGTAGAGGGGTCTGCGTACTTGACTATGGATGGTCCCGCAGTCTTTAAGCTGGCCGTGAAGGTTCTCGAGCAAGTAGCTCATGAGGCATTAGAAAAAGCTAATCTCAAGCCAGAACAAATTGATTGGTTGGTGCCTCACCAAGCCAACATTCGGATCATGGAGAGCACTGCCCGCAAGATGGGCATGTCGATGGATAAAGTGATTGTGACCGTTCATGAGCATGGCAATACTTCTGCCGCCTCAATTCCGCTGGCTTTGGACGCGGGCGTTCGATCAGGTCAAATTCAGCGTGGCCAACATCTCTTATTAGAAGGTGTAGGTGGCGGCTTTGCTTGGGGCGCAGTAGCCATTAAGTACTAAAGTAACCGTAAAGATCAACAAACATTATTGAGCGATTATTCCTATGACATTTGCATTTGTATTTCCTGGACAAGGCTCCCAATCTGTTGGGATGCTTAACTCGATTACTGATCGCCCTGAAGTACGCGCGACATTAGAAGAGGCTTCCGAAGCCTTAGGTGAAGATGTTGCAAAACTCATTTCCGAAGGTCCTGCAGGGGCGCTCTCCTTAACCACGAATACACAGCCAGTAATGCTCACTTCAGCAATTGCGTTTTATCGTGCCTGGTTAGCCTCTGGCGGAGCCATTCCGAAAGTTTTAGCAGGTCACAGCTTGGGTGAATATTCTGCTTTAGTCGTTGCCGGCGTAATCTCTTTTGAAGATGCTCTACCCTTAGTGCGCTTTCGCGCAGAGGCTATGCAGACAGCTGTGCCTGTGGGTACAGGTGGTATGGCTGCCATCTTGGGTTTAGATGATGCCATTGTGAAAACTGTCTGTGCAGAAGCTGCCGCAGCATCTGGTGGTGTAGTAGAGGCGGTGAACTTTAATGCGCCAGGGCAAGTAGTCATTGCTGGCGGCAGCGATGCTGTTACTAAAGCATGCGAGTTATTAAAAGCGGCTGGCGCAAAACGCGCTTTGCCATTACCAGTTTCTGCACCATTTCATTCTTCTTTATTGCAACCAGCCTCTGAAAAACTTAAAGCTTATTTAGCTAATATTAAGTTTAAAGTCCCCACCATTTCTGTAATCAATAACGTTGATGTAGAAATCTTGAATGATCCAACTGCAATTAAAGATGCTCTAGTGCGCCAAGCTGCTAAGCCTGTGCGTTGGCAAGAAACTATTAATATGATGGCGCAGCAGGGCATTACGCAAGTTGTAGAATGCGGTCCTGGTAAGGTTTTGGCAGGGCTGACTAAACGCATTAATGATAATGTTGTAGGTGTGCCCATTTTTGATGAAGCCAGTCTCCATGAAGCTTTGGCTATGGTGAAGTAAAAAGAAATAACAAAAAGAAAAAACGAATCAAAGAATCAGTCAATCGATAGCGGAAGACAAATATGAATCTCGACTTAAGTGGGCAAATTGCATTAGTTACCGGAGCATCGCGTGGCATTGGTCAAGCGATTGCAGATGAGCTTGTGAAATGTGGTGCCAGAGTGATCGGCACTGCTACCTCTGATGAAGGTGCCAAGGCAATTAATGCCCGTTTGCAAGCAAGCGGTGGCCGCGGTGAAATGCTGAATGTGACTGACCCAAAAGCGTGTGAAGACATCATTGATTTAATCGTCAAAGATTTTGGTGGAATTGGAATTTTGGTGAATAACGCTGGTATCACGCGCGATAACTTAGCGATGCGTATGAAAACAGATGAGTGGGCCGATGTGATCGATACCAACTTAAGTGCCGTTTTCCGTTTATCACAGGCAGTGATGCGCCCAATGATGAAGGCCCGTTCAGGTCGGATTATTAATATCACCTCTATTGTTGGTCATATGGGTAACCCAGGCCAGGCCAATTATGCCGCTGCCAAAGCAGGGGTTTCTGGTATGACTCGCGCTTTAGCCCGTGAAATAGGCAGTCGTAACATTACAGTCAATTGCGTAGCCCCAGGCTTTATTGATACCGATATGACCCGCGCCTTGAGTGAGGAGCAGCAAAACGCGCTGAAGGCGAACATCCCCTTAGCGCGCCTCGGCAGCCCTGAGGATGTAGCGCAGGCAGTGGCGTTTTTAGCCTCGCCAGCGGCTGGATACATTACGGGTAATACCCTACATGTCAATGGCGGCCTCTATTTAGCTTAGATATATAGCCGGAATTTGATCATTTTTTGGTGGATTTACTAATTTAGTCCTCCAAGCTGATAAAATCCCTTTCATCGTTTTTTTACAACCCTTGGGGGAATTAATGGATAACATCGAACAACGCGTTAAGAAGATCGTCGCTGAGCAATTGGGCGTCGCAGAAGCAGATATCAAGAATGAATCTTCTTTTGTGAACGACTTAGGCGCAGACTCTCTTGACACTGTTGAATTGGTAATGGCTTTGGAAGATGAATTCGGGATTGAAATTCCTGATGAAGAAGCTGAAAAAATTACTACTGTTCAGCTCGCTATCGATTTTGCTCAGTCTAAAGCTCAGGGTTAATTCCCCGACTTAGTTAATAGCTATTACTGTGTCAGCATCAAATGGCCGTCGCCGAGTTGTGGTTACCGGCTTAGGCCTTATTTCACCTGTTGGTAACTCGGTTGATGCGGCTTGGTCTAATTTGCTTGCGGGCAAATCCGGCATTGCTACTATCACGAAGTTTGATCACACTCCTCTGAGCGTCCATTTCGCCGGTGAGGTGAAAGATTTCAATGTAGAAGAATATGTCTCAGCCAAAGAGGCGCGCCACATGGATACTTTCATCCATTTTGGCATTGCCGCTGGGTCACAAGCGATTCGTGACAGTGGCTTGCAAATAACCGAAGAGAATGCAGAGCGCGTTGGCGTCATGGTTGGCTCTGGCATCGGTGGTTTACCCTTGATTGAGGAGACTGGCGCTGAATTACTTGCTCGCGGCCCCCGTCGCATATCCCCATTCTTTGTGCCCGGCTCAATTATTAATATGATTTCTGGCCACCTCAGTATTTTGTTTGGCCTCAAAGGTCCAAACGTAGCTGCGGTGACAGCCTGTACAACTGGCTTACATAGTATTGGATTGGCGGCACGCTTAATTCAGTATGGTGATGCTGATGTGATGGTTGCCGGTGGCGCTGAATCCACTATTTCTGCTTTGGGTGTTGGTGGCTTTGCATCGGCTAGAGCACTATCGACTCGCAATGATGATCCTGCAACAGCTTCTCGTCCATGGGACAAGGACCGTGATGGTTTTGTATTAGGTGAGGGTGCTGGTGTTGTCGTTCTTGAGGAGTATGAGCACGCTAAAGCCCGTGGCGCAAAAATATACTGTGAGCTCTTAGGCTTCGGCATGAGTGGTGATGCATATCACATGACTGCGCCTAATATGGATGGTCCAAGGCGTTGCATGGTGAATGCAATGCGCGATGCAGGCTTAAATGCGGATCAGATTCAATACATCAATGCACACGGAACCTCTACGCCTTTGGGTGATAAGAATGAAACTGGCGCCATTAAGGCGGCTTTTGGCGATCACGCTAAGAAGATTTTAATTAACTCCACTAAGTCAATGACTGGCCACCTTTTGGGCGGTGCTGGTGGCCTAGAGTCTGTCTTTACTATTTTGGCCCTCCATAACCAGAAATCTCCACCAACGATTAATATCTTCAATCAAGACCCAGAGTGTGATTTGGACTACTGCGCCAATACTGCTCGCGATGTGAAGATTGATCATGCCGTCAAAAACAACTTTGGCTTTGGGGGTACTAACGGTACCTTGATTTTTGGCAAATTGATCTAATATCCTAATTACGTCCTTCCCTAATCCTTTTATTGGTTTTTACCAAGCAGGTCTATAGCATCATGAAAAAGTATCTTATTGCACTCTTAGCTATTTATAGCTTGGGGCAAACTGCGTTTATTCCCCAGGCTTTTGCCCAAAGTCCGCGCGTATCCATTCCTGACTTTGCCGATTTAGTTGAGCGCGCTAGCCCTGCAGTGGTCAACATCCGCACAACTGAAAAAGTGGTGCAGCAGCAGGCTCAGGGAGGTATTCCAGGGATGCCTGAGGATCAAGCGGAGTTCTTCCGCCGCTTCTTCGGGGTGCCTATACCAGGTCTTCCTAGTGGCCCAAAGCAAGCACAACCAAACTCCGGTAAACCGCAAGAGGCTGACCGTGGCGTAGGTTCGGGTTTCATTATTGAGTCCAATGGCTTGATTTTGACAAATGCCCACGTTGTAGAAGGTGCAAACACGATTTACGTAACCTTGACTGACAAGCGTGAGTACAAGGCAAAATTATTAGGTCTGGATAAGCGAACAGATATTGCGGTTGTCAAAATTGATGCGCGTGATTTGCCCAAGCTCTCTCTAGGAGACTCTTCTAGGGTGAGGGTAGGTGAGTGGGTATTGGCGATAGGCTCCCCATTCGGCTTGGAAAATACCGTGACTGCGGGAATCGTGTCTGCCAAGAGCCGAGATACTGGTGACTACTTGCCATTTATTCAGACTGATGTCGCAGTTAATCCTGGGAATTCTGGTGGTCCTTTATTAAATACCGCTGGTCAGGTTATCGGTATCAACTCTCAAATCTTTAGCCGCTCTGGTGGATACATGGGAATCTCCTTTGCGATTCCGATTGATGAAGCGATGCGCGTTGCCGAGCAGTTGCGTACCAATGGAAAAATGACTCGCGGCCGCATTGGCGTTGCCTTAGGTGAAATAACTAAAGAGATTGCTGAAAGCCTAGGCCTAGGCAAACCTCGTGGTGCTTATGTTCGTAACGTTGAGCCAGGTGGTCCAGCAGCTGCCGGTGGTATTGAGTCTGGTGATGTGATCCTGAGCTTTAATGGTCGCGATATTGGCAAATCGACCGATCTACCAAGAGCAGTTGGGGAAACAAAACCGGGTACCAGCGCTAGCGTGCAAGTTTGGCGTAAAGGTTCTACCAAAGACCTGATGGTTTCTGTGGTGGATACAGAGTCCAGCCAAGCAATCGTGAAGAAAGCAGATAGCTCAAGTTCGAATGGGTCAAATGTGACTACCCTTGGGGTGGCCGTTTCTGAGCTATCGGATGCCAAGAAGAAAGAGCTAAATATCCGTGGTGGTGTTGAAGTTACTGGCTTAGGTGATGGTCCCTTAGTCCGAGCAGGTGTGCGCCCAGGGGACGTGATTATTCGGATTGCCGATGCTGATATTGCTGGCATAAAGCAGTTCGAGAGCCTAGTTAAGGGTTTGGATACCAATAAGGTAGTCCCAGTTTTTATCCGTCGGGCAGACAGCACTATGGTTATCCCAGTTAAGCCAAAATAAGTAGAAATCCCACTTTTTGAGGTAAAAAAACGGGTTTAGGACCCATTGGGCGTCACCCATTACAATCACTTTAAGACGACTTTTTGCAGCGCATCATTGTGGTGCGTTCTGACAAGGCGTTTTTTGAAGACCACATAAGACGCTATGGATTTAATCCGCAATTTTTCTATCATCGCCCATATTGATCATGGCAAATCGACGCTTGCTGATCGTATTATTCAGTTGTGCGGTGGTCTCTCTGATCGTGAAATGGAAGCTCAGGTTCTCGACTCAATGGATATCGAGCGTGAGCGTGGCATCACCATTAAGGCGCAAACTGCTGCGCTCTCTTACAAAGCCAAGGATGGCAAGACTTATCACATCAATCTGATTGATACACCCGGACACGTTGATTTCTCATATGAGGTGAGCCGATCTCTTTCTGCATGTGAGGGCGCATTGCTAGTGGTAGATGCGAGTCAAGGTGTTGAGGCGCAAACTGTTGCCAACTGTTACATGGCCCTAGAGCTCGGCGTTGAGGTTGTGCCAGTTCTGAACAAGATTGATTTGCCTCAAGCTGATCCTGAGCGTGCTAAAAAAGAAATTGAAGACGTGATTGGTATTGATGCATCTGATGCGGTGACATGCTCTGCTAAAACAGGCTTAGGCGTTGCAGAAGTCATTGAGGAAATGATCGCTCGCGTGCCTGCACCAAAAGGAAGTGCAGCAGATCCATTACAAGCCTTGATTATCGATTCGTGGTTTGATAATTATGTTGGCGTAGTGATGTTAGTGCGCGTCGTAAACGGTATCTTAAAGCCTAAAGAAAAAATTACTTTAATGGCAAATGGTTCAAGCCATTTAGTCGAGCATGTTGGTGTCTTTAGTCCGAAGTCAGTAGATCGTCCAGAGCTATCTGCCGGCCAAGTCGGCTTTGTGATCGCTGGTATTAAAGAGTTAAAAGCTGCTAAGGTGGGCGACACGGTCACCCATACCCCTGGGCAGCAAGGCAGGGTTCCTGCTACTGCACCACTTCCTGGTTTTAAGGAAGTGAAGCCTCAAGTCTTTGCAGGCCTTTATCCAGTTGAAGCTAGTGAATATGATCAATTACGGGAATCTTTGGAGAAACTGCAGTTAAACGATGCCTCTCTGCTGTATGAGCCAGAGGTATCTCAGGCTCTCGGTTTTGGATTCCGTTGTGGCTTCCTGGGTTTACTGCATATGGAGATTGTGCAAGAGCGCTTAGAGCGTCAGTACGGCATGAATCTCATTACCACCGCCCCAACGGTGGTGTACCAGGTAGAGCAATCCGATGGAAGCATCCTATCTGTAGATAACCCATCGAAGATGCCAGAGGCCAGCAAGATTAATACTATTCTTGAGCCTATCGTGACTGTCAATTTATACATGCCGCAAGAGTATGTCGGGGCGATTATTACTTTGTGCGTTGGTAAGCGTGGTATTCAGATGGATATGAATTATCTTGGACGCCAAGTTAAGCTCACTTATGACCTGCCGATGGCGGAGATTGTGTTGGATTTCTTTGACAAAATGAAATCTATCTCACGCGGCTATGCGTCCATGGATTACGAGTTCAAGGAATATCGTCCAGCCGATGTGGTGAAGGTCGACATTCTGATTAATGGTGAGCGGGTTGACGCTCTCTCGGTGATTGTTCATCGCAGTAATAGTCAGCATCGCGGACGAGAAGTGGTTGCCAAGATGCGCGGCATTATCCCGCGTCAAATGTTTGATGTAGCGATTCAAGCGGCGATTGGTAGTAACATCGTTGCCCGTGAAAACGTCAAAGCATTACGGAAAAACGTATTGGCTAAATGTTATGGTGGCGACATCTCGCGTAAGCGCAAGTTATTAGAGAAACAAAAAGAAGGTAAGAAGCGTATGAAGCAGGTTGGTAACGTAGAGATTCCACAAGAAGCTTTCTTAGCCATTTTGCAGGTGGACGATTAATGAACTTTGCCCTCATTCTTTTTATCTTGGTAGTGGTATCTGGTATTGCTTGGATTGCTGATCGATACTATTTCGCTCCGCAAAGACGCATTGCTGGTATCGATCGCATGCCTTTATGGCTGGAATATACAGCAGGCTTCTTCCCTGTAATTTGCGCGGTATTTATATTGCGATCCTTTATTGTGGAGCCATTCAAAATTCCATCAGGATCAATGATTCCAACTTTACAGATTGGTGATTTTATCTTAGTGAATAAGTTCACCTACGGCATTCGTCTGCCGGTGATTAATCAGAAGGTTGTAGAGCTAGGCTACCCTAAACGTGGCGATGTTGTAGTGTTCCGCTATCCTCGCGATGAATCAGTCGACTACATTAAGCGCGTCGTGGCTTTGCCAGGTGATACCATCACATATCAAGATAAGCGTTTAACTATTAATGGCCAGCCATTGCAGTACAGTGGTGGCGAGGCCTATCTCGACCCAGAAAACATGCGTTACGCTAAGCTTTTTTCGGAATCTTTTCCTATCGATCTTGGCGGCAATAAGCACCAGATTCTAAATGATCCTGATCGTCCTACTGGAAGCTTTCCTACTGAGCGTTTTCCGGGCTTTGAAAATTGCCAATATCAAAATGCTGGACTCACTTGCACGGTTCCTGCGGGGCATTATTTTGCTATGGGTGATAACCGCGATAACAGCGCAGATTCTCGCTATTGGGGATTTGTGCCAGAAAAAAATATCGTAGGGAAAGCCTTCTTTGTTTGGCTTAACCTCGGAAATCTAGGTCGCATTGGCGGCTTCGAATAAAGTCATGAACGCCCGCGCCACAATCGAAACTGCACCGCTACAAGCGCAACTGGGTTACACGTTTAAAAAACTGGAGCTGCTCAATCAAGCGCTCACGCATCGCAGTCACAGTAAGAAGAATAACGAACGCTTAGAGTTTTTGGGCGATTCCATTTTGAACTGTGTCGTTGCTGAAATGCTCTATGAGCGCTATTCAGATTTAGATGAGGGCGATCTTTCTCGCGTACGAGCGAACTTGGTGAAACAACAAGCGCTATATGAGATTGCGCAAACATTATCTTTATCAGACTATCTTCGCTTAGGCGAAGGTGAGCTGAAGAGTGGTGGCTTTCGTCGCCCATCTATTCTGGCTGATACGCTTGAGGCAATTACTGGCGCAATATTTTTAGATGGTGGATTTGAAGCTGCCAAGACCTGTTTGCGTAAACTCTATTCCATCATTCTGGCTAACGTTGACCCTATGACTCTGGGTAAAGACGATAAGACTTTATTGCAGGAGTGTTTGCAAAGTTATCAGTTACCGCTGCCTACCTATAACGTCACTGGTACTAGTGGCGCAGCCCATAATCAGCAGTTTGAGGTGGAATGTTTAATACCAAACCTCAAGGTTGCCGTGAAGGGTGAGGGCGCCTCTCGACGCGCAGCAGAGCAAGCGGCAGCAAAGCTAGCACTCATCTCGGCACTGAAGGCATTGCCGCAGGCGCTGGGTAAGCCTAAAAAGACTCGATCTGCCAAAAAGAAAGCCGCAAAAAAAATGGTAACCGAAGAACAGTTA